>JAUTXM010000386.1 GCA_030838025.1 Acidimicrobiaceae bacterium | reverse complement strand
AACGAACAACGCCGCCGCGTTGCGCTGGCAGGCCGACCCCGCGGCGCGGGCGGCGCCGGCCCGGCCGCAGCGGGCCGCCAGCTCGCCGTAGGTCACCGGCGCGCCCGCGCGAACCGCCCGCATGGCGTTCCACGCCAACTCCACGAAAGGCCCCGAACGCTGGCAGACCGCCACGGCGTCGATCGCCTCGAGGTCGCCGTCGAAGTAGGCGTGCAGCGCGTCGGTGATGGACCCGAGACGGGCCACCGTATTCCAACCACTGGGACGGGAGGCCGGCGTCATCCACGCCACGAGCGATGCGCCGTCGCCCGCCCATCCGCTGGCCACGACCATGCCCCCGGTGGCCACCACGGTGAACGGGCCGCACGGCGTCGCCATGGTGGCCACCCTCGTGCTCACGAGGCCCACAGGTACTGAAGGGCGTAGCCCCGCCACGGCCGCCACCGCTGCGCCCGGCGGGTAGCGGCGCCCGGCCCGGCCGCCAGCCCGGCACGGGCCAATGCCCGGCGCACCCCGAGGTCGCTCGCCAAGAAGGCGTCGGGGTCCCCCAGCCCGCGCAGCGCCACGTACGCCGCCGTCCAGGGCCCGATACCGCGCTGGGCGACCAAGCGCCGCACCACCTCCACGCGATCGGCTCCGGGGCCGATGGCCATGCGCCCGTCGGCGAGGGCGCCCGCCAGGCCGACCAACGCCTGACCGCGCGCCACCGGCATGCCCATCGTCGAGGGGTCGAGCGCCGCGATCACGGCCGGGCTGGGGAAAAGCCTCGCCGGTCGGCCCGGTAGCCCGCCGGGGGGCACCGGGCCCGAACCCGGCTGGCCCGGGAGATCGCGGCCGTGGCGAGCCGTCAACACACTTGCCAGGCGCCGCCCTCCGGCCACGGTCACCTGCTGGCCGAGCACCGCCCGCATGGCCAGCTCGGCGCCGTCCACTGATCCGGGGATCCGCCGCCCTGGGACCGCGGCCACCGCGGCAGCGAGCAACGGGTCGTCGCCCAGGTGCTCGGCAACGGCGACTGGATCGGCGTCGAGGTCGAGCAGCCGCCGGGCCCGCTGGACGGCCGTCGCCAGGTCGCGGAGGTCACCCAACCACAAGCGGCAATCGACATGCCCCGGGCCATCGGAGAGCGCCACGATCGCGGCACCATGGGGCAGTCCGAGCGTTCGCCGGTACACCGTTCCGTCCCACTCCTCGACGCCGTCAACGGTCCGTTGCCCGAGGAACGCCAACAGACCGGCGCCGTCGAACGGCGCCCGGTACGGCAACCGCAGGCGGATCTCGCCAAGGGGGCTGTCGGGCCGAGGTCGGAGCGCCTTCGGGGAGGACTGGCGCAGCTTGGTCGGCGGCATCGCGAACACCGCGGCCACGGTGTCGTTGAACTGTCGGATGCTGCTGAACCCCGCCGCGAAGGCGATGTCGCCACACGCCAGGTCGGTGGTTTCCAGCAGCAGCCGCGCCGTGTGGGCTCGTTGCGAGCGGGCCAGCGCGATGGGGCCGGCGCCGACCTCGGCCACCAACTGCCGGTGGAGATGTCGGGCGCTGTAGCCGAGGACCCGCGCCAAGCCACCTACCCCTTCCCGGTCGACGACGCCGTCGGCGATGAGACGCATGGCGCGCCCGACCACGTCGGCCCGGGAATTCCATTGCGGTGAACCGGGACTGGCGTCGGGACGGCACCGCCGGCAGGCCCGAAAACCGGCCGCCTGGCAGGCGGCGGCACTTGGGTGGAACGACACGTTGCGCCGTTTCGGCGTGACCGCCGGGCAACTGGGGCGGCAGTAGATCCCCGTGGTGGCCACGGCGATGTAGAACCAGCCGTCGAAGCGGCGATCACGGCTCTGGACCGCCGCATAGCACCGTTCGAAGTCGTCGATCACCGAACCATGGTGCCACCGTCAGCCGCCCCGTACTAGCGGAAATCGGACGGGGAGTTTCGCCACATTGCCGGTAAGACAAACGACACTTACTTGACTCGGCATCCGGCCGGACCATAGGCTTCCCGCCCATTGTGAACACGTGCACGAGGATTTTCCGTCGGCACGCGTGGCGACTGATGGCTGCGCTGGTTACCGCAGGCCTGGTCGCCGGGTCCGCCTTACCCTCGGCGTCGGCGGACGCAGTCAGCAACAAGCGGGCGCAGGCCCAGGCCCTTTCCAACCAGATCGACGCCTTGGGCCGTAAGGAATCGGCTCTGGCCGAGCAGTACAACGCCGCCGTTCTGGCTGCCCAGTCGACCGCCACTAAGGTCAGCCAGCAGGAGGCGGCGGTCGCGGCCGCCGACGCCAGCGCCAACAAGGCCAAGACCGCCATCCAGTCCGACGCCGTCAACGCCTACGTCCACGGGGGCACCCTGGCATCGTTGGCGGGCCGCAGTGGTGGGGTCTCGGCCCAGGCCGACGGGGGCCTGCTGGCCGGGGAGTACATGAGCACCCTGGCGTCAACCCAGTCCGACAACCTGGATGCCTTCCACAGTGCGGCTTCCACGGCGCACATCGCGGCCTCCCAGTTGCAGGCACTACAGAAGCAACAGGCCAAGGGTGCGGCCGCGACCAATGCCGCTCGCAGCGCCACCATCGCCGCCCAACAGAAGGTCGAGTCCACCCTGGGGCAGGTCAAGGGGGAGCTGACCACCCTGGTTGCACAAGCGGAGGCGGCCAAGCAGGCCGCGGCCGCCCAGGCGGCCCAGGCGGTCCTGGCACGGGTTCAGACCGGCGGCGGCGGGGGGGGCGGCGCCAGCTTCTCGTCGGTACCAGTCCCCGTCGGCGTTGGGGCGGCGGCGGCGGTGGAGGCCGCCAAGAGCCGCCTTGGTGCTCCCTACGTCTGGGGCGCGGCGGGACCGGGAGCGTTCGACTGTTCGGGACTCATCATGTGGGCGTGGGCTCATGGGGGTGTCTCGCTTCCCCATTTCAGCGGTGCCCAGTACTCGTCGACCACCCACATCTCGATGTCGCAGCTGCAACCGGGCGACCTGGTCTTCCCGAGCGACCCCGGGGCCCATGTGGCGATGTACATCGGCGGGGGCATGATCATCGAGTCGCCCCACACCGGGGCAGTCGTCCACATCGTCCCGATGTACTCCTGGTTCGTGCTCGCCAGCCGTCCCTGACCGCCCGCCCCACCCCCTGGGCTAGCTTGCCTTGATGGCTCCCGGTTGTGGCCGCACAGTGAGCGCGTCTGTCGGGCCGGCCTGATGGCGAAATACGAGGTCCTCAGCGACTTGCTGCGCCGGGCCAACCTGTCGGCGCCCGACCTGCTCGTCGCTGATGTCGCGGCGTCCCTCAGCCAGGAGGGATGCCGTCACCTCGTGCTCTACCTCGTCGACTACGAGCAGGAAACACTGCGCCGGGTGGCGCTGGCGGCCGAGCTGCTGGCCGACGGTCCGGAGGAGGTGAAGATCCTCGGAACCATGGCGGGGCGGGCGTTCCAGCTCCAAGAGGTCGTCACGGCCAAGACCGACGACGGGTGGTGCGTGTGGTCGCCAGTGCGCGAACGCGCCGAGCGTATCGGGGTGCTGGAGATCCGATTCGACCCGCTGCCCGACGATGCGGCCCAGCTGTGCGAGGACCTCGGGCGCCTCATCGGCCACCTGATTCGCACCGCCGATCAGTACACCGACGCCCTCGAGCTCAGCCGGCGGCGCCAACCCATGAGCCTGGCGGCCGAGGTTCAGTGGCACCTGCTCCTGCCTCCCCTCACGTTTCGTGCCCCTGACGTCGCCCTGGCGGGCATCTTGGAGCCGGCGTACGACGTGGCGGGCGACGCCTTCGACTACAGCCTCAACGGGGACCTCCTCACCTTCGCCATGCTCGACTCGATGGGCCACGGCCTGACGTCGTCACTCGCCAGCGCCTTGAGCCTGACCGGCCTGCGCTACGGACGGCTGCGGGGCATGGACCTTTCTGCGATCGCCCACCAGATCGACGAGGCCCTGCTCGGCCAGTTCGGCGGCGACACGTTCGTGACCGGCCATCTGGCCCATCTGGACACGGCGACGGGTGAGTTTCACTGGATCAACGCCGGTCACCCGGACCCGCTGCTGATCCGGGGATCGACGGTCGTCGCCGAGGCCCATGCCGAGCCGTGCCTCCCCCTCGGCCTCGGGATCGAGGAACCCGACATCGGGCGGTTGCGCCTCGAACCGGGCGACCGCCTGCTCTTCTACTCCGATGGCGTGGTCGAGGCACGGCCGGCCGGGGGGGCGCAGTTCGGACTCGATTTGCTCCGGGCGCGCATCGAGCGCCACCTGGCGGACCGGCTGATCCCCGCCGAGATGCTGCGCCGGATCGTCAAGGAGGTCGTCGC
>JAUTXM010000379.1 GCA_030838025.1 Acidimicrobiaceae bacterium | reverse complement strand
CCAGCTTGTAGGGCTGGTCAGCGAACTCGGCCCGGGCGCTGTCGTCGTCGGACACCCGCCGGGAGAAGCGCTGTCCGGCCTTGACGATCTCCCGCATGCGCTTCTCGATCGCCTTGAGGTCCTCGGCACTGAAGGGGACCTCGACGTCGAAGTCGTAGTAGAAGCCGTTCTCGATGGGCGGCCCGATCCCGAGCTTGGCCCCCGGGAACAGCTGCTGGACGGCCTGGGCCAGCAGGTGCGCGGTCGAGTGGCGCAAGATCTTGAGGCCGTCGGCGCTGTCGACGGTGACCGGCTCCACCTCGTCGCCCGCCTGCACGGCCGCCGCCAGGTCCCGGAGCTCTCCGTTCACCCGGGCCGCGATGACATCGCGGTCGGGGAAAAGGGTGGCCGCGGTTGCTCCGGCGTCGATGTCCCGCTCGACCGCCGTTCCAGAACGATCTCGCACCACGATCCGCAAGCTCTCCATAACAGGAGCGTCAGCTTACGGCTCCGGTCCGGCCCGCCCGGCTCCCTTTTCCCCAACCCTGCGAGCGCATCAAGGCGACCGGCGCCACCAGCGCGGCTGCGTGAGGCAGGTGCCGCCGGGTCCGACGGGGAACGGTTCCCGTGGGCCTCGTCGTACACTGGGAGGCCAGGATGCGGCCGCGGATCGGGATTTCGAGTACGCCGACCGTCCACGATGAGCGGCGCGTCGATCGAGTGAGCCGGTGGTACGTGGACGCTGTTTGGCGCGCCGGTGGTCTGCCGTTGATCCTGCCCACGCTGGCGCCCACCGACGCGGCCGAGATGCTGGTGGGCCTCGACGGGTTGGTCCTGACGGGCGGGGGTGACGTGGCGTCGTGGGAGTACGGCGAAGATCCGGCCCCCGAAGCGTACGACGTCGACCCGGCGCGCGACGCCTGGGAACAGGCGCTGTCGCAGGCCGCAGCCGCCACCCGAAAGCCTGGCAACGGACGCCGGGATCACCAAACGATGCCGCTTCTGGGCGTGTGCCGGGGCGCCCAGCTGCTCAACGTGGCCGCGGGCGGGAGCCTCATCCAGCACCTCCCGAACATCACCGAGGAGCCCCACCGTCAGCGGGAGCACTATTCGGAGCCGGTGCACAGCGTCGACATCGACCCCGCGAGCCGCCTGGCGGCCATCGTCGGGCCGGCCCGCCTCGGGGTCAACTCCATCCATCACCAGGCCATCGCCCGGGTGGGGGAGGGGTTCCGGCCCGTTGCCTGGGCCGCCGACGGCGTCATCGAGGCGATCGAAGCGACCGACGGGGCGCCGATCGTGGCGGTCCAATGGCACCCCGAGTTCCTGATCAACCTGGCACCGCACGGCCAGCTGTTCTTGTGGTTGACGAAAGCCGCGGCGGCCCAGCGGCCGGAGCTTCAGATGCCGGAATCGTTCCAGGAAGCGCCGCCGGTCGACGCCGGCCGTGGCCATCTGGTCGACGACGTGGCGTAGGCGCCTCCCGGACACAGAGGCGAAACACCAGCCGTCTAGCCTTTACCCTGAGCGATGACGGGGAAGAGATGAATCGGCTACGGGTAAAACGGGAGGTACGTCGTGGCCCAGGCATCAGATTCGCTGACCAAGGCCCCTACTGAGGCCCCCATCGAGACGGGCGTAGAAAACGCCGGCGCGGACGGCCATGACGACACCCGGCCGCCGGTGACGGCGGTCACGGCCGAAACGGCTCCGGGAAGCCCGGCTCCGACCGTGGCCATGACCCCGCTGCCGCCGCACGTCATCGTCCTGTTCGGCGCGGCCGGCGACCTGGCGCGCCGCAAGTTGCTGCCCGGCCTCCTGCACCTCTCCCAGGCGGACCTCCTCCCGGAGTGCCGGGTCGTGGCGACCGCCTTGGAGGAACTCGACAGCGAGGGGTTCCGCCGCCTGGCCCGCCAAGCGTGCGACGAGTTCGGGCGCACCGAGATCCAGACGCACGAATGGGAGGCCTTCGAGCAGCGGATCAGCTACGTGCCTCAGAGCCAGGGTCCGGCGGGCCTGGCTGAGGCGGTCGCCACCGCCGAACGGACCCTCGTGGGCGCCGACCGGGCCAAGGAGGTCCGGCGGCTGCACTACCTGAGCATCCCGCCCAGCGCCGCCCGAACGGTGGTCCAGACACTCGGTCAGGCCGGGCTGGTCGAGCGGTCGCGCATCGTCATGGAGAAGCCGTTCGGGACCAACCTGCCCACCGCCCAAGCTCTCAACGCCGCCGTCCACGAGGTGTTCGCCGAGGGTCAGGTGTATCGGATCGACCACTTCCTGGGCAAGGAAGCGGCGCAGAACATCCTGGCGTTTCGCTTCGCCAACGGCCTATTCGAGCCGATCTGGAACCGGGACCACATCGACCATGTCCAGATCGACGTGCCCGAGACCCTTTCGGTCGGCAACCGGGCCCAGTTCTACGAGTCGACTGGCGCGTTTCGCGACATGGTGGTCACCCACCTGCTCCAGGTCTTGGCCTTCATGGCCATGGAACCACCGACCGCGCTCGAACCGAAGGCCATCAGCGAGGAGAAAAACAAGGTTTTTCGGTCGCTTTGCCCCATCAATCCCGAGCAGGTCGTACGGGGCCAGTACGAGGGCTACCGGTCGACGCCGGGTGTGGACCCCCACTCGGACACCGAGACGTTCATCGCCCTGCGCTGCGCCATCGACAACTGGCGGTGGGCCGGCGTTCCCTTCTTCCTCCGCACCGGCAAGCGCATGGCCGAAGGGGCCCGCATCATTTCGATCGCCTTCCGCGAGCCCCCCCGCAGCATGTTTCCTACCGGCTCAGGCGTGGGGGCGCTCGGACCTGACCACCTGACGTTCGATTTGGCCGACTCCTCGAAGCTGTCGCTGTCGTTCTACGGCAAGCGCCCCGGTCCGGGGATGAAGCTGGACAAGTTGAGCTTGCAGTTCGCCCTCCAAGAAACGAGCTATGAAGGCGACGTGCTCGAGGCGTACGAACGGCTGATCCATGACGCCATGATGGGCGACCACACCTTGTTCACCACCGCCGAGGGCATCGAACGGTTGTGGGAGGTGGCGACGCCGCTGCTGGAGTCGCCCCCGCCGGTCCACAGCTACCCCCAGGGCTCGTGGGGTCCTGACGCGGTGCACAAGCTGATCGCGCCGAACCACTGGCGGCTGCCGTTCCAACGAGGCTGGCGCAGCGCCGCCCGGTGAGCCGCTCCGCCGACCCGGACGGCCCGGCAGTCCTCGCGGTCCTCGTAATCCTCGCAGACCTCGCAGTCCTTGCAGGCCCTCGGCCCTCGGCCCTCGAACCCGGACCGGCCGACCAGGCGTCGATCGTCGAGCGGGCCCACCCGGGCCGGCCCGGCACTCGTCGCCGGTGACAGCAACGGTCCCGGCGGACGTGGTGGCGGCCTACCGCCCACCGGCGGGCGCCTTCGACGAGATGATCGACCACGACGGCCGGCTGCGGGACCACTGGGCCGAGGTCGGACGGGTGTTCGACAGCCTGGGCCTGGCGGAGCTGCACCGGCGCCGGGCGGAGGCGGCGCGCCTCCTCGACGACGACGGCGTCACCTACAACGTGTACGGGCAGCACCGGGGTATCGCACCGCGATGGGCCCTCGACCCCCTGCCGGTCCTGGTGACGAGCGAGGACTGGGCGCGCATCGAGAGCGCGGTCATCCAGCGAGCGGAACTGTTGAACTGGATCCTGGCCGACCTCTACGGTCCGAGAGAGCTACTGCATCGCGGATGGCTCCCGCCCGAACTGATATTCGACCACCCCGGCTTCCTGCGCCCGTGCGACGGGATCGCCCTTCCCGGGGCCCACCAGCTGTTCAACCTGGCCGTCGATCTGGCACGCGACGCCGACGGGCAAACCTGGGTGCTGGCCGACCGTACCCAGGCACCGTCGGGCGCCGGGTACGCCATCGAGAACCGCGTCGTGATGTCCCGAGTGTTCCCGAGCCTCTACCGCGACGCCCAGGTGCACCGGCTGGCGCCGTTCGTGCGGGCCTTGCGCAGCGGCCTGCAAGGGGTGGCGCCACCGGCCGCGTCCAACCCCCGCATCGTGGTGCTGACGCCCGGATCGCAGAGTGAGACCGCCTTCGAGCACGCCTTTCTCGCCGCTCACCTCGGGTACTCCCTGGTCGAAGGGGCCGATCTGGTCGTGCAGGAAGGCAAGGTCTGGATGCGTTCGCTCGCCCGGCTCGAGCGCGTCGACGTGATCCTGCGACGGGTGGACACCTGGTTCTGCGACTCCTTGGAACTGCGGGCCCGCTCCTACCTCGGTGTCCCCGGGCTGGTGGAGGCGTGCCGGCGGGGCAACGTGTCGGTGGTCAACACCCTGGGCAGCGCGGTGCTGGAGAACGCCGGGCTGGTGGCGTTTCTCCCCCGCCTCGCCGAACGCATCCTGGGCGAGCCATTGGAGCTCGATTCGGTGCCCACCTGGTGGTGCGGGGAGCCGACCGGGTTGAGCCACGTGCTGGCCCATCTGGACCGCCTGGTGATCAAGCCGACCGCCCGGGCGTTCGGATGGGGTGTAGCCGGCGACGCCCGCGCGGCGCCACCGGCGTCGTCGCTTCCCCCCCAAGCCGTCCACGGAAACGGCGGCGGGCCGGGCGTGGTCTTCGGTTGGCAGCTCAGCTCGGCCGAGCGCGACGAGCTGCGCCGGCGCATCGAAGCCCAGCCCCACCGATGGGTCGGCCAAGAGCAACTGTCGCTGTCGTCGGTCCCCACGCTGGGCGAGGGAGGGTTGCAGGGCCAGCGCAGCCTGCTGCGGGCGTTCGCGGTGGCCGGGGGCGATTCCTACCTCGTGATGGCCGGCGGCCTCACCCGGGTGGCGGGCCACGACGGAGACGCCATTTCCAACCAGGCCGGAGCGGTCAGCAAGGACACGTGGGTCCTGGCGTCGGAGCCCGAGCAGATGGCCGGCGTGTGGCTCGCCACCGGCCCCCCGGCGACTGCGGTCGCCCCCGACGCGTCGATCTCCGCCCGCTCGGCCGAGAACCTGGCCTGGTTGGGCCGCTACGCCGAACGGGCCGAAGGCGTGGTGCGGGTGCTGCGGGTGACCCACGATCGCCGCAACGACTTCGCCGACGGCTCCAACCCGGCGGGCACGGCGTGCGTCCGGGTCCTGCTGGCGGCGCTCACCGAGGTGACCGGCACGGACTCGGGCTTCACGGGGGAGGGCGCCGAGGCGCGCATGGCCGAGCCGGGCGACGAGTTGCAGTCCCTCGCCATCGCCGCCGAGCGCCCGGGCACGCTCGCCTTCGCCGTGCGGCGCCTGGTCGACGCGGCCCACGCCGCCCGCGACCAGCTCTCGATGGACACCTGGCTCGTGATCAGCTCGATGCAACGCGACCTGCTTGAGGTGCCCTCACTCGAACGGGCCACCCTCCAGCGGGTGCTGGTCAGCCTCCTGGCGCTGGCCGGGCTCGGGTCCGAGAGCCTGGTCCGAGACGCGGGTTGGCGCTTCATGGACGCCGGGCGGCGCATCGAGCGCGGGGCGCAGCTGGCGGCGCTGCTGCGGGCGACGGTGACCGTCGAACGCGACGCCGCCACCGACAGCCTCATCCTCGAATCGCTCTTGATCGCGGCCGAGAGCATCATCACCTACCGGCGCCGCTATCGCTCCCGCGCCCAGCTGGAAACGGTCCTCGACCTCATGCTGCTCGACCCCGACAATCCCCGGTCGATGCGCTACCAACTCGACCGGCTGCTCGAGGACTTGCGGGCCCTACCGGGCCATCCCGGGGTCGGGCGGGCGTCCGAAGCCGAGAAGGTCATCCTCGAGGCATGGACGGCGTTGCAGGTCGCCGATACCGCGAGCTTGGCCCAGACGACCGAGGCGTCGGTGCGGGCCGCGCTGGCTGGTTTCCTGCTCGATATCGAACGGCGGTTGTACGACGCCGCGGATGCGCTGGCGACCGCCCATTTCGCCCCGGTGCTGCCGCAGCAGGCGTTGGCCATGCCCGCCGACTCGAGGGCGGCGCGGGCTTCGCACCGGTTCTTGCCGTGAAGTACCGGGTGGCACACACGACCAGGTACCGCTACGAGGAGGACGTGACCTGCAGCTACGGTCAGATTCACCTCGTGCCGCGCCAACTGCCCGGCCAGATCTGTGCGCGGTCGGAGGTGACGATCGAGCCGGTCCCCGTCGATTACCAGGAGCGGTCCGATTTCTTCGGCAATAGATTTGCCTATTTCGAGATCAGTTCGGTGCATCGGGCGTTGTCGGTCACCACGACCAGCTGGATAGAAATAGCGGTGCCCGTTCGCCGGGAATTGGTCGGCGCGATCGAAGCGGCGGCCACGCCATGGGAGTCGGCCCGCTCGATCCCCGCCAGTGACCCGGAGGGCCGGCAGTTCCTGCTCGATTCACCCCTGGTCGCAGCCAGCGCCGAACTGGCGGCCTATGGACGCCTGTCGTTCACCGACGGTCGCCCGATCGTCGAGGCGCTTCAAGATCTTGCCCATCGGGTTTATGGCGACTTCGCGTTCAAGCCGGGCGCGACCGGCGTGTCGACCACGGCCGCCGAGGTTCTGGAAAAGAAAGCGGGTGTCTGCCAGGATTTCGCCCATCTGGTTATCGGCTGCATGCGCTCCCTCGGGTTGGCGGCGCGCTACGTGAGCGGTTATCTGGAGACCAACCCTCCGCCCGGCCGCCCCCGCCAGCAAGGCGCCGACGTCTCACATGCCTGGGCCTCGGTGCTGGTGCCGGGCGTGGGTTGGATCGACGTCGACCCGACCAACCGGCAGCTGGTCAACGAACGGTACGTCGTCACGGCATGGGGCCGGGACTACAGCGACGTACCGCCACTAAAAGGCGTCATATTTACGCGCGGGACCACCCACGACCTCGAGGTGATGGTCGACGTTCTTCGAGAAGGCGACTGACCAACACGAAGCGCGGGATCACTGCTCGTGTCCGGGGTCGTGCATGTTCCGCCGCGGAGCAGGCGACCTCAGGCTCGCTCGACGTCCGCCAGGTAGGGGTGTTCGCCACTGATGCTCAGGGCCAGTTCGTGCGTTGCTCGGGTCATCCCGACATAGATGAGCGCCCGGGTCACCCGGGACTGCTCGGGCGGACGGTCGTCGAGCCAGCCGCAGAGGATCACATGCCGGAACTCCAGGCCCTTGGCCGCCCAAATCGTGCACAGCTGCACCCTGGTCCGGTCGTCACCGACATGGTCCCGGTTGGCGTCGTGCATGGGGTCGGTCGCCCAGAACAGCGGGATGGCCTCGTGGGCGAAATGGGCCTGCACCGCTTCGGGCCAGTTGAACCCCGCCGTTCGCGTGACGCCATACAGGATCGCCACATCGCCCGGCACCACGCCCCGGTCGAGCAGTCCCTGGCAGTAGCGGGCGATGCTGACCACTTCGCCCGAGCGGCTCGGAGCCTCGAGTAGCACCGGCAATGGCCCTGACCGGGCGCTGAAGGTGGGGGCGGCGATCATTGCCTCGTTCTCGGGGTCAGGATCGGCGCTGATGTCAAACCCACCGCCGGCCATGACGAAGTTGTGCGCCAGCTCCTGGATCTCGCGCGTGTTGCGGTAACTCTGATCGAGCCACCGGGTCCGCCCCACGGCATTGATGCCCGCCGCCTTCCACGTAAAGCGGGTGCGGTAGATGTTCTGCACGGGGTCGGCGACCGCCAGCAGCGAGTCGGACCCCTCGATCAGCAGGCGCACCGCGAACTGCAACGCCGGCGTCGGGAAGTCCTGGGCCTCGTCGATCAGGACATGGTGGTAGTACGACACGCTGTCGGGGCGTAGGTCGAGCGCCTGGAGGGCCCGCGCGGCCAGGTCCTCCCGGGTGAACGGGTCGTAGTCCGCCGGGTCGAGATCAGCCGCCCGCCGGGCCTGGGCCATCAACGTGTCGAGCGTTTTCACCGCGACATTGGGCCACGGCGCCAGTTGCTGGCGGAGCCGCCCCGCCAGCGACCTCGTGAAGCAGGTCACCAGCACCGCCTGGCGGGGGTAGGTCTCGGCCAGCAGCCGGGCCCGGTAGGTCAGCACGAGGGTCTTGCCGCTCCCCGCCACGCCCCGGATCACCCGGTGGCCCACCCCGAGGCTCTTGGCCAGGGCCTCCTGCTTGCGGTCGAGCACCATCAGTTCGTTGTGGTCGCGCTCGGCGGCGGTCGTCGGGAACGGAAGCTGCCGGGTCCCGATGACCGTGTCGGGGTGGATGATCGCCCGGTGGACCTTCTCGACCTCCTCGGAGATCGGATCCCGGATGGGGCCGCCGACCAGCTGCACGATCCGCCGCCGGAAGGCGGAGCCGCCCTGGATACCCGCCTCGAGGTCGTCGCGGAACAGGCAGCGCTCGAGGGGCAGTGCCTCCTCGAGATGTCGGGCGGCTGCGGCGTCGCGAGAGAGGTAGGGAAAAACCGCCGCGGCACGTACCGCCAGCCGGTCGGACGGTTGCAGGCGTCGTTCGGCTTCGATGTGGCGGGTCAGCTGGGCCCCGAAAGCCGAGGCACGGTTGAGCGGCCCATCGATCTCGCGCGGCTCCCACCCGTCGGCGACGAGCAACCGCCCCCCTCGGACACCCCTGATGGCCGTCGCTCGCGATTCCAGCACCTCCATGACCAGGATTCCGGCGTACGGGATGAGGACGACGAGGTCAGGCCGTTCCCCGTCGAGGTCGAACATGGGCTCGTACCAGACGATGACGTCGTCGTCGAGGCCGTCCCGCAACGCCGCGGCAAACCGGGCCACGCCCGGTGAGACGTCGCGCCGGGAACGCAGGTTCTCGGGAATGAGATACCCCATCGATCAGTCCTGGCCCCCGCCCGCGGCGATCATTCGCAGGGTCTGGGCGATACCGACTCGGTCGACGTGGTACTGGCGGGCCTCGGCCAGCAGGACCGACGGGGCAACGAGTTCGGGGTGGCGGACGACCAGCCTTGCCGATTGGCGGAGCGCTTCCGCGTCGAACACCGCGTCGAGGTCCTGAAGCAGCCGGTTTGCCCGCTGGGCGACGTCGCCGATGTTGCCGTCGAGGTGGCAGCTGGGTCCGTCGACCATCCCGTCGATGGCCAGCGCCGCCAGGACGGCTCGGTGGACCGCGGCGCCCGCAAAGGCATCGACGACGGTGTGACGACCCTCCGCCCGCACCGGTGTCGCGAGCCTCGGGCACCACGTCTCACGAAGCTGCTCGAGCCAGCGCTGCGCGCGGCCGTCCATGGCCACACCGGGAATGTCGGTCGCGGTCAGGATCTCTCTTGCCGTCTCCCACGTCGAGCGGCCCACCTCGAGCGAGGGCCCGCGCCACGACGGCACCCGGCCCCCCTCGGCCGATCCCGGAGCCGGGGCGACGGTGACCGTGCCGCTCGGGCGATCCACCGACACGAGCAGCCATCGCGTTCCCGCCAGCACCACCGGCCCCGGGCGGGTTCGCCCCGCGGTGTCGCTCACCTCGTCCCAGTCGAGGCTGCCGACGGGGCGCCCGTCGGCGGTCACAACCGACGCCTCCTTGGTGGTGGCGAACGTCGCCAGCAGGTCAAAGAAACTCTTGCCGCCGAAGCGGGCGGTCGCTTTGGGCCCGACGATCAGGAGGTCCTCGCCGCGGCCGACGGTGGCCAGCCAGCCTTCCGCCACCAGGTGGGCGATAGTGGCGTCGATCTCGTCGGTCAGGGGCCGGAAGAGCGGGCTGAAGCGAAGGTATTCATGCAGGTCCGTCGGGCGGTATGCGAGTCGCTCAAATGCCAGGCCGAGCGCCTGCTGGCCGAGGACCAGGCGGGCCCCTCGCCGGGGCGGGACCGGATCGAGGGCCCCCCGCCTGCTCCTGGCCACCGCCGCCAGCGCCAGCAGCAATGAGTCGGCGTCGCCGACGGTGATGAGCATGCGGCGGTTGCCGTCGCGCCGGCCCGAGCGCCCCAGACGCTGGAGATAGGTGCTGGGATCGGTGGGTGCGCCGTCGTTGACGACGAGGTCGATGTCGCCGATATCGAGGCCCAGCTCCAGGCCGGACGTGGCGACCAGGCAACCGGAACGACCTTCGACCAGGCGGTTGATGGAGGCGGTGCGACCCCCACCGGCGACCGAGGAGTGGTGGACCGGGGCACCGAGGGCGGTGGCGAGTTGCTCCGCCCGGCGGCGCGAGGGAGCGAAGACCAGCGCCCGCCGTCCCGCCACCGCGGCGCCGATGAGGGCGACCGACTCGGCAGAGCTCTCGTAGGTGGAGATCGCCAGTTCCTCGCCCTTCAGCCGCTGCCCCGGTTGTGCCACCGATCCCTCGCGCAGCGATCCGCCGGCCAGCCATCTGAGGACCTGGTCGGGGTTGCCGACGGTCGCCGAGAGCCCGACCCGCTGGAGATCGGCGTCGGCCAGCTGGTCGAGGCGCTCGATCTGGGCGGCCAGCTGGGCGCCCCGCGGGGTTCCGACAAACGCGTGGACCTCGTCGACGACGATGGCCCGGACGTTGCGCAGGTGGCGCCGAGCGTCGTGCGCCGGCTGGCTCAAAAGCTTTTCCAGGGTTTCCGGCGTCGTGAGGAGAATGTCGCTCGGATGGTCCGCAAACAGGTCCTTCTGGGCCCGCTCGACGTCGCCGTGGAGGGCGACGACAGTGGCGCCCGTGAGTGCCCCAGCGGCGCGGTAACGGGCCAGTTGATCATCGAGCAGCGCCTTGAGCGGGCTGATCATGAGGATCGACGGCCGTGCCCACCGGTTCGTCTTTTGATTTTCGAGCAGGGGGAGGAGCGCCGCTTCTGTCTTGCCGCCGGCGGTCGGGGCGATGACCAAGACGTTGTCGCCCGCCAAGACCCGCGGGATCGCCAGCCCCTGGACCGGCGTGGGCTCATCCCAGCCCCAAGCCGACTTCACGGCCGCCACGAGCCCGGGATCGAGC
>JAUTXM010000360.1 GCA_030838025.1 Acidimicrobiaceae bacterium | reverse complement strand
CGCGACGGCCTGCTGCACATCTCCAAGCTCGGACGCGGCAAGCGGATCGAGCGGGTGGAGGACGTGGTTGACCTGGGCGACGAGATCAGCGTGCGAGTCGACGACATCGACCCCCAGGGCAAGGTGTCGCTCAGCGTGGTCGGCGAAGAAGGCGCGGAAGGCGGCTCGTCCGGGTCCGGCGGCTCCGCTTCTGGATCCGGCGGTGGCTACGGCGACAGCGGGTCGGGTCGCTCGGGTGACCGAGACCGTGACCGTGATCGTGGCTCGGGCCGCTCGGGTGGCGATCGTGATCGTGAGCGCTCCAGCAGCGCCGGGCGCAGCGAGGGCCGCAGCAGCGAGGGCCGCAGCGAGAGCCGGTCGAGCGGCAACGGCGCCGCCGAGCCGGTCGAAGGCGGCGTCGTGTCGTTCGAAGCGTCGTGGGAGGACGAGGCTCGGGCCACCTTCGGTGACCTCGGACCGGCCACGGCCGCCGGCCCCTCCGATCAGGGCGACCGGGAAGCGCCCCGGCGCAATCCCCGCCGCCGCCGCTAGCGGGGCGACGGGCACTTGACCGTCGCGACCACATTTTCGACCACCCGGCTTGATTCCGGGCTGACGGTCGTCACCGAGCCCATGGCAGACGTGCGCTCGGTGGCGGTCGGCTTCTGGGTGGGCACCGGATCACGGGACGAAACGGGCCCGCTCGCCGGCGCCTCCCACTTCCTCGAACACCTGCTGTTCAAGGGAACCGACACCCGATCGGCGCGTGCGATCGCCGAGGCGGTCGACGAGGTGGGGGGCGATATCAACGCCTTCACCACCAAGGAGTACACCGCGTTTTACCTGCGGGTGCTCGACGACGCCCTCGAAACCGGGCTCGACATCCTCTCGGACATCATGTGGCGGCCGGCCTTTCGACCCGACGAGGTCGAGGCAGAACGCCAGGTGATCCTCGAGGAGATCCTGATGCACAACGACGAGCCCGCGGACCTGGTCCATGAGGTATTGGCCGAGGCGCTCTGGCCCGGCCATCCCCTCGGATGCGACGTGCTCGGCACAGAGGAGTCGATCGAGGGGCTCTCCCGCGACGACATCGCCTCGTTCCACCAGGCGCACTACCGCCCCGCCAACATCGTGCTGGCGGCCGCGGGGGCCTTGGCTCCCGAGGTCCTCGTGGCCGGGATCGAGGATCGCCTCGGCAGCTCGGGCGTCGCCGCAGTCGGGGGCGGTGGTGCGAGGGTCGGGCGTGGGACACCGGATCAACCTGTTCGCCCCTTGTCGGTGCTCACCCGGGCGACCGAGCAGGCGCACCTGGCGGTGGGTTTCCGGGCATTCGACCGGGACGACGACGACCGCTACGCCCTGGCCGTCGTCGACCACGTCCTCGGGGGAGGCATGTCGAGCCGTCTGTTCCAAGAGATCCGTGAAGAACGAGGCCTGGCATATTCGGTGTTTTCCTACCGGTCGTTGTTCGAGGGGACCGGCGCCCTGGCGGTGTATGCCGGCACGGCGCCGGCGCGGACCCGCCAGGTGCTGGGGCTGATCAACGACGAGATCGACCGCATGATCGACCACGGCATCACCGAGCGCGAGCTGGCCATGACGAAGACCCACCTGCGTGGGTCGCTGGCGTTGGCGCTGGAGGACTCGGGGGCCCGGATGAGCCGGCTGGGGCGCAGCCAGTTGGTTCATGGGGCGGTTCCGCCGCTCGACCAGGTGGACGATCTATTGAATGCCGTGACCCTCGATGATGTCGAGCGGGTCATCGCCCGGGTGCTGGCCGGGCCCCGCGTCGTTGCCGCCGTCGGGCCGTTCGGCGAGGAAGACTTCTCCTGACCGCCTGACCGCCTGACCGCCTGACCGCGTAATGCCCGGAGGTGTGACGGCCGGCGCCCTACGCTGGCCCGCCATGCGGGTCGGGGTGTTCGGCGCTGGTGGCCGGATGGGTGCCGAGGTGTGCCGGGCGGTCACGGCGGACCCGGCCCTCGAACTGGTGTCGGCGGTCGACCCGTATTGCCCCGGCCGGGAAAGCATCCCGGGAGGTGTGCCGATCGCGGCCACGGCCGATGCCCTGGCCGAGGCGGGAGCCGAACTGGCCGTGGATTTCACCGAATTGGCCGCGGCCCGGGAAAACCTGGCGTGGTGCGCCGCCCACGGCGTCCACGCCGTGGTGGGAACGACGGGATTCACCGAGGGCGACCTGGCCGAGCTGGGGCGGCTGTTTCCGGCCGAGGGGAGCGTGGGGTGCTTCATTGCGCCCAACTTCGCCATCGGGGCAGTGCTGATGATGCGCTTCGCGGAGCTGGCGGCGCCGTGGTTCGAGTCGGCCGAAGTGATCGAGCTGCACCACGACGGGAAGATCGACGCGCCGTCGGGGACCGCGGTCCTGACCGCCCAGCGGATGGCAGCCGCGTCGGGGGAGTGGGGCGCCGACCCGACCAAGACCGAGACCGTCGCCGGGGCGCGAGGAGGTGTCGGTCCCGCCGGGATCCGGATCCATTCCGTCCGCCTGCGGGGCTTAGTGGCACATCAGGAGGTGCTGCTCGGAACCGACGGGCAAAGCCTCACCATCCGCCACGACTCCTATGACCGCAGTTCGTTCATGCCCGGTGTCCTGCTGGCCGTCAAGGCGGTCGGCGGCCTACCTGGGGTAACAGTGGGCCTCGACCGCCTCCTCGGGTTGTAGCCCGCCGGGGGCCACGGCCCGCCGCCCCCGGTTGACCGGGTCGCCAGTTGTCGCCCCGACGGGGCCACGGCCCGCCGCCCCCGGTTGGCCGGGTCGCCAGTTGTAGCCTCTTGATCAGCGAGGCCGGCCGAACAGGGGGGCGGGCCCCGCACGGGAACAAGGGGGATCGCCATGCAGGGCCTCATGCAGAACACGCCTCTCACCGTGCCGATGATGTTCCGCCGGGCGGAGCGGCTTTTCGGGGACAAGTCCGTCGTTACCGCAGGGCGCAAGCCCGCCGACGGTCCGGCGCCGCTGCAGCGCACCACCTACGCCGAGTGGGCTGAGCGGACGCATCGGCTGGGCGGAGTCCTCGACGACCTCGGTATCGGCGCCGACGGCCGAG
>JAUTXM010000348.1 GCA_030838025.1 Acidimicrobiaceae bacterium | reverse complement strand
ATCGACGACGTGTGCGCCAGGTCGGCGCCTCCGGAATAGCCGAGGAGTCAACTGTGCCC
The DNA here is from genome assembly GCA_030838025.1 of Acidimicrobiaceae bacterium. GTDB lineage: Bacteria > Actinomycetota > Acidimicrobiia > Acidimicrobiales > Palsa-688 > JALYXV01. The sequence goes on along the minus strand of JAUTXM010000348.1, from coordinate 2,470 downwards.
TCCCACTTACTCAACCGCCGTCGCTCCCGGCGCGTGTCGTACTTGGCAGCCGTTTCGGTCTCGTCTGCTGCGATTGTCCTGGCTACCGCGTGCAGTCCGGCCACCAAGGCCACCGCCACGGCCCCGGCCGGACTCAACAACATTCAACACATCGTCGTCGTCTACATGGAGAACTGGAGTTTCGATTCCCTGTACGGCAATTTTCCTGGCGCCGACGGTCTGGCAGGAGCCGGCCGCACGACCCAGGTGGACAACCACGGAGTGCCCTATGTGCAGCTTCCGCAGCCCCTGGACAGCACCAAAGCCGCGAAGCCCACCACGGCCCTTCCGGCGCCCGTAAAACCGGCCGACCCGCGATTCCCGGCAACGTTGGCCAATGGTCCGTTCAACCTCGAGACCTACGTTCCCCCTACGAATACCATTGGCGACCTCGGCGATGGCTTCTACCAGGAGCAAACGGCAATCGACGGCGGGCGCATGGACAACTATGTGGCCACTGACGGCGTCGGCGCCCTACCGATGGGCTATTACGATGCCACCCCGCTACCACTTGGCCAACTGGCCAGTCGTTACACCCTCGACGACAACTTCTTCCACGCCGCGTTCGGTACATCCATGCTGAACCATTTCTGGCTGATCAGCGGGGCCACCCCGGCGTGGCCGGACGCACCCGAATCTTTACGAGCCGTCCTTGGGTCTGACGGTCATCTCGTCAAGGACGGTCCGGTCACACCGGGTGGCTTCCTGGTCAACACCGCCTACCCGGCCGATGGACCCCATCCAGCCAGCATGCCCGCAAGCAAGCTCGTTCCTCCCCTGCAGACCGCGACGATTGGCGATCGGCTGAGCGCCAAGGGGATCAGCTGGGCCTGGTATGCCGGAGGGTGGGACAACGCAGTCGCCGGCCATCCCGACCCCCTCTTCCAGTTCAACCACCAACCCTTCGCCTACTACGCCAAATACGCCAACGGCACGCCAGACCAGGCCGCCCACCTGAAGGACGAAACCGACCTGGTCACCGCTGTTCGCACCAACACTCTGTCCGCCGTCACTTTCTACAAGCCGATCGGCGCCGATAACGAACATCCCGGCTACGCCAATCTCCTCGACGGTGAAACACATGCCGCCAACCTGATCAACAGCATTATGGCCAGCCCGGCCGGAAAGAACACCGCCATAATTGTCACCTATGACGAGAACGGCGGCTTCTGGGACCACGTACCACCTCCTTTCGTCGACAGCTGGGGCCCGGGGACCCGCGTCCCGACAATCGTCATTTCCCCCTTCGCCAAGAAGGGCTTCGTCGACCACACCCAGTACGACACGACGTCCATCCTCGCCCTCATTGAACATCGCTACAACCTCACCCCACTTGGCTCACGCGATGCCAATGCCGCGGACCTCCAGAATTCATTTACCTTCACGCGATAGGGCAAGGGCCGCTTCGTAGGAGGAGACTTGGTGGCGACGTACCTAGCCGGCCCGCCTCGTCGCCGGCCGCGGCCGCCCTCGGACCCTCGTCGAGGTGGACGTCGGGTCCCGGAGGGTCGAACGCTGAAACACGAAACCGCGGCCCGTCTGGTGTACGCAGACCGCTTCGATGCCGACGACCTGCGAGCGCTCCAGGAGCGGCAATGGTGCGGAATCGATCATGCCGGAGAAATAGTCGTCACCAGCAGGACTTCGAGGTGACACCAGTGTCGAACGCGCGAACGTGCGGCTGATCAAAGATGTCGGACGTGTCGCAACCCTGCAGCCGAGGACCGTCAACGGCATCCCGTTGGCCGGCATGTGCGCACGTGGCTCGACGTGCGCTCAGAACCCCGGGGAGGTGACGCCGCCGACCTCTACTGGGACCAGATCGTGGAACCGAACATAGGAACAAGAACATGACCACACCCACCGGCCAACATCACGGCGAGTACGACTCGGCGACGCTCGCCGAGGTCCGCTCGACCCTGGAGCGAGTCCTGCGATGCTCGGGCCCCGCCCGCGATCACGTCACCATCATCGGCGGTCTCGTGCCATCGCTGCTCGTCCCGGCTCCCGCGGGCAATGCGCATGTCGGCACCGTCGGCGTCGACCTTTGCCTGACCATGGCGCTCGCCGAGAGCGACACGGGCTACACGACGATGTAGGCCCAGCGCTGCGGGCGGCTGAGTTCGGACAGACCGCCGACCCGCTTCGGCGGTTCGGCTGGGCTCGCAACGGGATGGTGGTCGCCACCGTCGATCGACCTTTACTGACTCACGTATCCAGTCCACACGGTCGTTTTGTTAAACCCGAGAGCTTCGCTGATCCGAAGACCAGTACCAGCCCCGGGTAAGAGTGCTGGTCGGCTAATGACGGTGAGCCGGCCTGTAAGCGGGATTCTGTCCTCCGATCCGTTGCCGGGACCGGATGGGTGGTCATCCATCTGAGCGGTCTACCTGGGGAGATCGAGCGGGCCGCTCCTCCCACGTTTTGACCT
>JAUTXM010000330.1 GCA_030838025.1 Acidimicrobiaceae bacterium | reverse complement strand
AGCATCCGGTGGACATCCGGTGGTCGCCACCGGCGCTGCGCCGTCGAGCGGACGAGGGTGTTGCGCCGGCCGTGGTGGCCGCCGTGCTGGCTGCGGTCGACGCCGGCGACGGCGATATCCTCGCCTTCCTGCCCGGCGCGGGTGACATCCGCCGGGCCGAAGCCCGACTCGTAAGCTTCCTTCCAGCCGGAGTCGATGTGCTGCCGCTCTTCGGCGCCCTGACGGCATCAGAGCAGGACCGGGCGCTCGCCCCTTCGCCACTCGGCGGGCGGCGGGTCGTGCTCGCCACCGACATCGCCGAGACCAGCCTGACCGTCGCCGGGGTGCGCATCGTGGTCGACGGAGGATTGGTGCGGTCGCCTCGATATGACCCCAGCACCGGCCTGACCCGACTCCATACCGCCTCGGCCTCGCGCTCCGCGGCGGATCAGCGCGCCGGGCGTGCCGGTCGCGAGGCTCCGGGAGTGGCGTACCGGCTGTGGTCGCAGCACGAGCACGCGGGTCGGCCGCGGTTCCCCCAAGCCGAGATCATGTCGGTCGACCTGGCCGGGTTCGTCCTGGAGTTGGCCGTCTGGGGCGCCCCTCCGAGCGCCCTGACATTTCTGCAGGCGCCTCCACAGGCGGCCCTCGACGACGGGGCGGCGTTGCTGGTCATGCTCGGAGCGCTCGATTCCGGGGGCCGGCCGACGGCCGCCGGTCGGCGCATGGCCGCGCTGCCGCTGCACCCCCGGTTGGCTCGGATGGTCATCGGCGCCATCCCGCTCGGGCTGGGCGGTGTTGCCTGCGCCCTGGCGGCGCTGCTCGAAGACCGCGACATCCTCCGAGGCCGACCTGGCGACGTGGGCGTCGATGTGGCCGAGCGCGTCGCCCGCATCGTCGGCCCGGTAGGAAACGGCGGGCCGGTGGACCGATCGGCGCTGGCATCGGCCCGACGGCGGGCGGCGTTGCTCGGCCGTCGGGCGGGTGTCGACCCCGGACCAGTCGACCTGGTGGGCTGCGGCCGGGTGCTGGCCCTCGCCTATCCGGACCGGATCGGGCAGGCACGAGGCCAGGGCCGTTTCCGGTTGCGCAGCGGTGGTGGGGCCTGGATGGCGGAGTCCGATCCCCTGGCCAACGAGACCTTCGTCGTCGTTGCCCAACTCGACGCCGACCAAGGCGACAGCCGGATACGCCTGGCCGCCGCCCTTGATCCCGACGACCTCGAAGCGGCCGCGGGCGCCCCGGTGACCACCGCGACTGCGCTGGCGTGGGACTCCGAACGCGACGACCTGCGGGCCACCGTCACCCGTTCCCTCGACGCGCTCGTCCTGGGCACGACCGAACGCCGGGCGCATCCGGGACCGGCGGCCGCATCTGCCCTGCTCGAGCAGGTGCGCAGCAGCCGCCTCGGCGCCCTCCCCTGGACCGAGGGGGCTCGGGCGCTGCAGCGGCGGGTGAGCTTCCTCCGCCAGACCTTCGGAGATGGTTGGCCCGACCTGTCCGACGCCGCGCTTCTGGCGACCATCGACCGATGGCTGGCGCCCTTGCTGGCAACGGTGGTCGACCGCTCGGGACTGGAGAGGCTCGACCTGACCCGAGCGCTGCTGGCCCTGCTCCCCCGTTCGAGACGAGCGGAGCTCGACATCCTGGCTCCCACGATGCTCGAAATCGGTCCACGGCGCAGGCTGCGGGTCGACTACCGCACCGATCAGCCCACGGCCGCAGCCCGGATCCAGGACCTCTTCGGCACCGAGCGCCACCCCACCGTCGCCGGTGGACAGGTGCCAGTGGTACTTCACCTGCTGTCCCCGGCGGGACGCCCGGTGCAGGTGACGGCCGACCTTCCCGGCTTTTGGGCGGGAAGCTATGCCGTGGTGCGAAAGGAGATGGCGGGGCGGTACCCGAAACATCGTTGGCCCGCGGATCCCTCCGCGACCAGGGGCCTCTGATCACCCTCATCGAGAACCGTCGTCTGCGCTACCCGGCCCGGTTCCACGCCGTGGCGAGGCGCCTAGGTGACACGCACTCCGGTTGCCTGGAGCCCCTTCGGGCCCTGGGTCACCTCGAACTCGACGGTCTGACCTTCTTCCAAGTTGCGGTACCCGTCGCCTTCGATCGCGCTGAAATGGACGAACACATCATCCCCATCGCTGCGCGAGATGAAGCCGTAGCCCTTCTCACCGCTGAACCACTTGACCGTGCCGACAGACATTGAACGCACTCCTTCCGGCGCCGGACGATGAGACCATCCGGCGGTTCGAGGAACAGAGTCTGACAGGGAGCCGCACGCTCTGCCCGCCTTCACCCTTTTTGGCGGTCAATCAAGGGGACGATCCTGTCGACCATTGACGGTGTGACCCCACGACGCGTGCCCTGGCTCGCGGCCATCGCCCTCGTGGGCACCACCACGGTCGGGTGCGCCTCCGGTCGCCATTTTCCCAGCTCAGCGCCAAGCACCGCGGCCGTGACGACCGCGTCGCTCGTGCCGCAATTCACGGCCACGACCCAAGCTCCCACCTCGGTGTCGCTCAGCACACCGGCCCCGGCAGCCGCCGTGACGTCGACCGCGGCGCCGGCTCATCCCGCGGTCACGGTGGCACGGTCCGCTTCGACGACCACCGCGGCGCCGACCCGGGGCCCCGTGATCGCCGGGTGTCCCCTGTTCCCCGCCGACAACCCGTGGCGGCGCGACGTCTCACGAGACCCGATCGACCCCCACTCCGGGGCGTGGGTGGCCAGCGCGGGCCTCAGCACCCACCTGCACCCCGATTTCGGCGCCGACCCGACGTACGGGATTCCCTATGTCGTGGTGCCGGCCAGCCAAGCCAAGGTTCCGATCACGTTCACCGCCTATGGCTCCGAGAGCGATCCCGGCCCCTACCCGGTGCCGCGGAACGCCCCGGTCGAATCAGGCAGCGACGCCCACGTGCTGGTGGCCTCCGCCGATTGCCACCTGTATGAGCTGTACGGTGCCTCGCCCGATGGCCGCGGCGGGTGGAACGCGGCATCGGGCGCCGTGTTCGACCTGCGCTCTGACCGGCTCCGGCCTGACACCTGGACATCGGCCGACGCGGCCGGCCTGCCCATCCTCCCGGGCCTGGTCCGGTGGGACGAGGTCCAGTCGGGACACATCGACCACGCCCTGCGCTTCACCGTGTCGAAGACTCAACGGGGTTTCATCCATCCCGCAACCCACCAGGCCGGTTCGACCACCGATCCCAACGTCGCGCCGATGGGGGCCCGGTTCCGGCTCAAGGCCTCATTCGATCTGTCACCGTTCCACGGAGCCGCCCTGGTCGTGCTCCAGTGCCTGCAGCATTACGGCATGTTCGTCGCGGACAACGGCTCCAGCTGGTTCATCTCCGGGGCCACGGACAGCCGCTGGAGCGACACCGACCTGAACCAGCTCAAGACCATCCCCGGCTCCGCCTTCGAGGCAGTGGCAAGCGGCCCGGTCCTGCACTGATCCGCCTGGTGCGACCGGGCACCTTGACATAGTCCTAGTTGGACTGTTACAACTTGGACTATGTCGGGAGAGAGCATGCCGGTCAGCGCATTCGCCGTGCTCGGCCTGCTTTCTCAGGCTCCGGCGTCGGGCTATCAGTTGGCCCAGCTGGTCGACGGTCCGATCTCCAACTTCTGGCCCATGTCGAAGAGCAATGTCTACGGCGAGCTGGTGCGACTCGAGGAACTCGGATTGGTCGAGGCTTCCGACGTCAGCCAGGTCAAGTTGCCCAACAAGCGGGTGTTCCATCTCACCGCGGCGGGCGAGGCGGCGCTCGATGCGTGGCTCCGGGAACCCACATTCCGCAAGGAGCGGCGCAAGAACTCGCTGCTCGTGAAGATGCTCTTTGCCGACCGCCTTGCTCCGGAGCACATTGTGGCGCTGGTTGAGGCGGCTCGGGACGAAGCGGAGTCGGAACGGGCCCGGCTGGCGGCCATCGTCGACGCGTTGGCGGAGTTTCCGGCCGCCCAGTGGGGCCGCTCCACGGCCTTGTTCGGCCTCCGCCACGCCGAGGCGACGTTGGCCTGGGCCGACGACATGCGACACCAGTTGGACCAGCCGGTTTCCAACGCAACGCCGCGGAGGCACGACACCTCCGCGTAACAGCGCCGGGGGACCACCCCGGAAATCCAAGCGAAGGAGTTGCCATGCCGACCAGGCCGTTACGTGTCGCGCCCAGAATCAGCACCAGCGCAGCCCAATCCGGAGCGCGAGGTTCTCGCCATGCCGGCCGTGCTGGCGATGGCGGTGGTGATGGCGGTGGCGGCGGTGGTGGCGGCGGCGGTGCTGGCCCGGACGCCAGGATGTTTACCCGGCTGGGGTGGTTCGTCGTGCGCCGCCGCAAGGGCGTGCTGGCCGCAACCGCGGTGTTCATCGTCGTCGCCTCGGTACTGGGCACCGGCACCTTCGCTCGTCTGAAGTCGGCCGGCTTCCAGGACCCGGGCGCCGAATCGACCAAAGCCGAGAACGTCCTGAAGCACACCTTCGGCGCCGGCGACCCCAATGTCGTCGCCCTGGTAACGGTGCCGCGCGGCTCCGTCGACAGCGCCGACGCGGCCGCCGCCGGTCGACGGGTGACCGACCGGCTGGCGGCCATACCGGGCGTCGCCGATGTGGCGTCGTACTGGTCGCTCGGCAGCGCTCCCCCACTGCGCAGCCGTGACGCCACCAAAGCCATCGTCGTGGCCCGGGTCACCGGCACCGATACCCAGATGACGGACCGCTACAACGAGCTGAAGAAGGCCGTCGGGGGCACCCAGGGTCCGATCAACGTCCGCTTCGGCGGCGACCTGGCGGTCAACTCCGATATCGCCACCCAGATCGGTGCCGACCTCGGCAAGGCGGAGGGGATTTCGGCGCCCATCACCATCATTCTCCTGATCATCGTGTTCGGCGGTCTGATCGCGGCCGGCCTCCCGCTGCTGGTGGCGCTGATCGCAGTGTTCGGGACGTTGCTGGCCCTGTTCGGGATCTCGCAGGTGACCGATGTGTCGATCTACTCGATCAACCTGACGACCGCCCTCGGCCTGGGTCTGGCCATCGACTACAGCCTGTTCATCGTCAACCGGTTCCGCGAGGAACTGGCCACCGGTTCCGGCATCGATGAGGCCGTGGTGCGAACCGTCGAGACGGCGGGGCGGACCGTGGCGTTCTCGGCGCTCACGGTCGCGGCGTCGCTGTCGGCCCTCTTGGTGTTTCCCTTGTATTTCCTGCGCTCCTTTGCCTACGCCGGCAGCTCGGTCGTGGTCGTCGCCGCCGTGGGCGCGGTGGTCAGCCTGCCGGCGCTGCTCGCGGTCACAGGCGCCCGGGTCAACAGCCTTCGTGTCCGCCGAGACCGGTCCGTGCCAGTCGGCACCGGTTTCTGGCATCGCTTGGCGGTGGAAGTCATGCGCCGGCCGGTCGTGATCGGTGTGGCCGCCATCGCCTTGTTGGTCGTGCTCGGATCACCGTTCCTGCGGGTCAACTTCGGGCTCTCGGGTGCCGAGGCGCTGCCGAACGGAGCGCCCTCTCGTGCGGTGTCCGAGACCCTGCTGCACGACTTCAACGGAGACAGCGGCAACTCCTTCGCGATTGTCATCGACGGCATCGGCGATCCCGCTGCTCGGGTCGGCGACATCGGTGCGTTCGCGAGGCGTGTGTCGGAGCTTCCCGGGGTGTCCCGAGTCGACGCGCTCTCCGGTTCCTACCAGGGCGGAAACCTCACAACCCCGCCTGGACCGCGTTCGGCCTCCTTTTCCCGTCCGACCGGCACGTGGCTTACCGTCGTGCCGTCCGTTGATCAGGTATCGACTGGCGGCCAGCGCCTCATCGGCCAGATTCGACGGCTCCGCCAACCATTGCCCTTCGGCGTGGAGGGGCAGGGGGCGACGCTGACGGACACCAAGGCCGCCATCTTTTCCCGTGTCCCCTATGCCTTCGGGATTATTGCTGCCGTGACCTTCGTCTTGTTGTTCCTGATATTCAACAGCCTGCTCGTGCCGATCAAGGCAATCGTGCTGAACCTGTTGTCCCTCACCGCCACGTTCGGGGCCATGGTCTGGATCTTCCAGGACGGGCACTTCTCCGGACCGCTCAACTTCACTGCGACCGGCAGCCTCAACGTCACCATGCCCATCTTGATGTTCTGCATCGCATTCGGGTTGTCGATGGATTACGAGGTGTTCCTGCTCAGCCGGATAAAGGAGGAACACGACGCGACCGGTGACAACACCCATTCGGTCGCTATGGGCCTGGAGCGTACGGGGCGAATCGTGACCGCCGCCGCCGCGTTGCTGGCCGTCACGTTCTTGGCTTTCGGAACGAGCGACATCAGCTTCATCAAGATGTTCGGACTGGGTCTGGCGTTGGCCGTGGTCATGGACGCCACCTTGATACGCGGCGTACTTGTACCGGCGTTCATGCGCCTCGCGGGAGAAGCCAACTGGTGGGCGCCCCAGTGGATGCGACGGGTCCACGATCGCATCGGGATTTCTGAGAGCGCACCACCTCGACCCGTGGCCGTCGAGCCCTTCCGACGGCAGGGCTCGGCGTCATGAGCCCTGGCCAACCTGACCGGCCTGCCGACCGGGCCGACCTGGCCATCGCGCGTCCCGTGGGCATAGCCGGCCGCCACCTGGGAACGATGTGTCACTTGCGGACCCGGTCGGCCCGGAGCACTTCGAGACCGAACGCCACCAGGCT
>JAUTXM010000324.1 GCA_030838025.1 Acidimicrobiaceae bacterium | reverse complement strand
CCGAGCGACATCCACTGGGGGAGCAGATGGCGGATGAGCAGGTTGTTGGTCGCCTGGGTGCGCATGTGGACGTCGTCGCCCATCTGCACCCCCTGCGCCACCAGGCTGAAGATGTCGATCGGACCCGACTCCTCGATGGCTCGGGCCAGCAGGGGGCCCGCGACCTGGCGGAGGAAGACCAGCCGTTCGACGGCCGGCGCCGTTTCCATGCCGAACCACGCCACCTGGCCCGGACCCTGATTGATGGGTGAGTAGGCCCGGGTGCCGCCCGTGGCGTTGTCGACGATGTATACGGGGGCGCCGGGTCCGATGGCGCTGGCCATGGGGACGACGGTGTCGTGATGGTTGGCCGCTTCGAGGCGGACCGATCCCATCTCGATGAGGGTCGTCGCCTGGTCGGGCGTGCTCGCCCATCCCTCGGCCATGACCGCCGCTCGGATCGAGCGCCGCAGCGGGTCGCAGATGTCCGGCCAGGCAATCGGAGGTCCGCTGTGCAGGATCGTCCGGTCGTCGAGGTCGGGCACGACCGACGCCGCGGCCTCGATGCCCATCAGCTGCGGGACACCCTCGTCGAGGCGGCGGACCACCTCGGCATTGGCCTTGTCGATGGCGGCCGAGCGGGTGCCGAAGGCGCGGCGGAGTGCGGCCACGGCTTCGGGGTCGCCTTCGGCCGGGATGCGCCACTCCACCTGGGCGACGGGCCGTCCCTGGTCACGAATGGCATCGGCGAAGAGGGGCAGGCCGATGTTGACGATGGAGATCTCACGGGGGAGGTTGATGGCGGTCATCGACGCGCTCCTTTGGTCGCCTGGGCCAGCAGTTCGGTCTCGGCGCCGTCGACCGACGAACGCCACGTGGTGGTGGCTGCCCGCAGGTCGGCGATCTGCGCCCGGCACGATCCGATCATGGCGTCCACCGCGGCGGGGGCAGCGCCGCCCTGAGCGGTGCGGGTCAACACGATCTGGCGGGGGTCGAGAACGGCCGTCAGATCGGTGCCCGCCAGGCCGAGGGTGTGCCCGCGGTACTCGACGGCGGCGTCGTCGAGCATCTCACCGGTGATGTCGACACCCCGCAGCCCTCTTCGGCTGGCCGCTCGCACCGTCTCGCCGACGACGACGTAGGCCGTGCGGTAGTCGATGCCGCAGCGCTGAACCACGAACTCGGCCAGGTCGGTTGCCTGGCTGAATCCCTTGTTCAGCTCGGCGGCCATGCGTTCCTTGTTGACCCGCAGGGTGCTCACGACGCCGGTCATCAAGCGGGTGACGCGCAGCGCCAGGTCGAGCGTCCTCGGCACCTCGCCATAGGCGAAGATCAGGTTGTCGCTGCGGGCCGACGGGCTCTTGACGACGGCCAGGAAGCCCGAGAGCCGGCCGATGAGGATTCCCGAGGCGCCCCGGACGATCGACAGCGAGTAGGGGTTGCGCTTCTGCGGCATCAGGATGCTCGACCGGGTATAGGGCCCGGCCAGGTCCACGTAGTCGAACTCGGCGCTGGACCAGATCTCCAGGTCCTCGGCCAACTTGCTCTGGTTGGACAGGAGGCTGGCCGCGGTGGAGAGGATGCTGATCAGGCCGTCGACCTGCCACATGGCGTCGCGCGTGTGCTCGATCACCCGGCTGAACCCCAGCAGGTCGGCGACCAGGCCGCGGTCGCCAAGCAGGCGGCTGCCGTTGACGCAGCCGGCGCCACCGGGGCTGCTGTTGACCCAGTCCAGGCAGTCGAGCAGCCGTTGGATGTCGCGCAGCGCGGGGTAGGCGAACGAGAGGGCGTAGTGCCCGAATGTCGACGGCTGCGCCTGCTGGAGATAGGTCTGGTCGGGCATGAGCGTTTCCAGGTGCAGGGCGGAAAGGCCGGTCAGCCGGTCGACGAAGGTGGTCGCGTCGTCCACCACGTCGATGAGCTGGCGGCGCAGGTGCAGGCGTAGGGCGATCCGGGCCGCCTCCCGCCGGGGGCGGCCGGCGTGGAGCCAGCCCGCCACGTCGCCCAGGCGTTCCACGAAGTAGTGCTCCCGGGAGTTGTACGGCTCGCCGAAGTTCGGGTCGTACGGGAAATCCTGGGCCGCGATCTGGTGCACGTCGAGCAGCAGGCCGAGGAGCTGACGGGCCGCCTCCTCGGGGATGATCCGCTGGTCCCGGAGATCGATGACGTGGGCCATGTCGGCCAGGTTGAGGCCTCGGTGGAGGAGGGGGGCGTCGGCATTCTCAAGGGCGAAGCCGGACTCGACCAGCTCGGCCGCGGCCTTCTCTGTCGAGGGGCCCCGCTCCGCGGCTACGTAGGACAAAGCGCGCTCCGTTCGGAAGTGGTCAGGTGGTGAATGGCCGCCGGTAGCCCGCCGGTGTGCCAGAAGACGATCGGTCGGGTGAAGCCGCCGGTGACGAGGTCGAGCACGACCGCGAACGCCTTGGCCGAGTAGACCGGGTCGAGGACCAGGCCTTCGGTCGCGTGGGCGAGGAGGCGGGCCCGCTCACCGGCGTCGGACGGGACGCCGAAGCCGCCGCCGCGGGCATCGACGATCTCGACATCCTCGGTCTTCGGGAGGGGCCGGCCGAGCAGGGCCGCGCACCGGTATGCGAGATCGGCGACTGTGTCGCGGATCTGGGCGGGGGGCCGGCTGACGGTGGCGCCCAGGACCCGGGGCTGCGGCGCGGTGCCCGGTGCCCGGCCGGCAACCAGGCCTGCCTGTGTGCCGCCCGACCCGGTCGCCACCACGATGATGCCGGGGTCGACCGCTGCGACGTCGAGTTGCGCGGCCAGCTCGCCTCTCGCCCGCGCGAACCCGGCGGCGCCGACCGCAGTCGCCCCGCCGCGAGGCATGACATAGGGACGCCGGCCTTGGGCTGCACGTGCCGCGGCCCGGGCCGGGATGGCGCGGTCGACCTCGTCGCGACCGGGCCGCCCGGTGAACTCGACGTGGGCGCCGGATTCGAGCGCCGCGCGCAGATTCGGGTGGGGGGGCTGGTGTGGATCCGGTGGGGCGCCGTACCGCACGAGGTCGCAGTCCAGGCCCGCGGCGCGGGCCGCGGCGGCC
>JAUTXM010000289.1 GCA_030838025.1 Acidimicrobiaceae bacterium | reverse complement strand
GGCGGAATGCATTCGATGTGGTGGAACTTCGCGAGCACTGCAGCGGCTGATCGCATGCCCCACCCGGGCAGGCCAGGGTAGCCGTCCGCCGCATCGCCCACCAGCGCCAGGTAGTCCGGAATCGAATGCGGCGACACGCCGAACTTGTCAGTGACCGCAGCTTGGTCGAGCACCAGGCGCTTGCGCCGGTCGAGTTGGACCACCCGACCGTCGTCGACACACTGTCCGAGATCCTTGTCGGGCGTGCATATGACCACTTGGTCCACCTCCGGGTCGTCGGTCGCCACGGCGGCCGCGGAGGCCAGGGCGTCGTCCGCCTCCAACTCGACCATGGCCCAGACATGAACGCCCATGGCTCGCAACGCCAGCTCGAGCAGTCCGAACTGGCCGAGCAAGTCGGGCTGGACACCAGCCGAAGACTTGTATCCCGGCCAGAGGCCATTGCGAAAGGACTCGATGACGTGGTCGGTCGCTACTCCAAGATGCGTCGCCCCTTCCTCCAGCATTCCGAGCACCGAGCCCAGTACGGCGCGCGTCGCTGCGACCTCGGCGCCGTCGGCAGTACGGTGTGGCGGCACACCGAAGTAGTGGCGAAACAGCTCGTAGGTGCCATCTACCAGGAAGACCCTCATGGCGTCAGCTTGACAGTGTCAAGGCACCACCCGGGCTGGGGTGGTTGCCGATCGGCTCCCGGGCGCGGGCGATTCGGGCGTGAGCCGCTGCACGGTGACTCCCACCAGTCCCTCCTGACACTTGACGCGCTCTAGTCACGTGTCTACCGTCTACGACATCTTTCGACGCAGTTCGCTGGGCATGGCGCGCCATGGTCGGGCGAAGGTTCTGGGATATGGCCTTGTGGCAACGATGATCTTCTCGATCGTCGTCCTCTCGATCGCCCCAACGCCCGCGTTTGCCGACCCGGTGAGCGACAAGAAGGCGCAAGCGCTGGCCTTGGCCCAGAAGATCAACGCCGACGCCCGTCAGGTCGAGGTGCTGGCCGAGCAGTACAACGGCGCCCAGTACCACCTGTCACAAGTCCAGCAGCAGCTCACCGATGCCGAGCAGCGCCTCCAGGCGGCGCGCACCGACGCCGAACGAAACCGAGCCGCGTTGGCCAACGAGGCCGTCGTCGCCTACGTCCATGGAGGACTGTCGGTATCGCGGACCATGAGATCCTTCAGCGGCAGCGTCGATCTCGCCGTCCAAGAGGGGTACTTCCGGCTGGCGACCAGCAACCAGGCCGACGCCTTGGACCAGCTCCGCAAGAGTGAGCAGACCCTGCACCAACAGCAAGTGGCCTTGCAGGCGGCACAACACGACAGCCAGGCCGCAGTGGCCATGGTCGCCAGCCGCCAACGCGCGGTTCAGGCCGCGGCCGCCACCGGACAGGCGACGTTGAACCAGGTCCAGGGTGACCTGGCACAGCTGGTCGCCCAACAACAGGCGCAGATCGAGGCGCAACAGCAGGCCCAGGTCAATGCCTCGCTCGTTGCGACCAAGGCCAAGCTGGAGGCGACGCCGAGCGCCGTGGCGGCTGTGCAAGCCACGCCCGCCCCGCCGGACACGCCGGCCCGGGTGGCAACAGCCTCGGCCACGACGGTCAAGCCGAGCGGCAGCACCACGAACGCCCCGCCTTCGACGGGCGCTCCCCTCACGACCGTCCGCACCACCGTCGTCGCGACGACTCCCGCCCCCAAGCCGCCTCCTCCGGCGCCCCCGCCGCCCGCCCCGCCCCCGCCGCCCGCCCCGAACGGAGGGGCTGCCACGGCCATCGCCTATGCACGAGCGCAGATCGGCAAGCCATATCAATGGGGCGCCGCCGGCCCAGACTCGTTCGACTGCTCCGGACTCACCATGCGGGCGTGGGGCGCCGCGGGTGTGGCGCTCCCTCACTACACCGTGGCCCAATACGCCGACACCGCCCATGTCGCGATCGCCAACCTCCAACCAGGAGACCTGGTCTTCTTCGGCACGGACCTCCATCACGTCGGCCTGTACATCGGTGGTGGCCAGATGATCGAAGCCCCGTCAACCGGTGAGTTCGTCCGTATCTCGAGCATCTTCCGCTCCGACCTCCAGCCCTACGGAGGGCGACCGGGCTAGGCCGGCTAGGCCTCTTGCGCCACGGCTAGTGTGTCCTTCACCCACTGGATGATGTCGTCGTAGGTCATGCCTCGATCGACATCGAGGATTCGCCACCCCATCGCAGTCAGCCGGCATCCCCGACGTCGGTCGTAGCTCCGAGGGAGGTGACCGTCGTGGTCGCGTCCACCGTTGTACTCCACGCCGACCTTGTACCTGGGCCAGGCGATGTCGATGAGCAGGATGCCGTCGGGTGTCATGACCATGAAATCGACCTCAAATGGCTCGATCCCGGCGCGGATCAACTTCTCGCATACGCGGCGGGCCGCAGGGCTGTCGTTGTGCCCGTCGACCTCGATTGCCCGGAGGCACAGCTCACGCAGCGCCGGCTGCCGGCGGTCACCGACGAGGTCAATCCAGGCCAGGATGTCCCGAAAGTTGGTGCAGTGCCGCTTGACCAGGTCGTTGGCGACCCGCTGGACGAGGATGGAATTCTGGGTCCTCGCGAGCTGCACCACGGTCAACGGAGCCGCGACCGTGGGGATGCCGTGACTTCGCGTGATCGCCTGCGCGGGATCAAGTGTCGACCGATGGGTGATGACGCCGGGTAGCTGATGGGTGTGGCCGTCGAACGAGGTCAGCTCGACGGCGCCTCGAGCGACATGTTCGGAGCCCCACAGCCACGCGGCGGCCATGTGGGAGACCGCGGACTTGGAACCGCCGGCGAGGCACGCGCTCATGAGCGCCTGGTGCGGCGTTGCCGGCGATCCGACAAGGGCATAGACCCCTTTTCGGTCCCTCCTGAGCCTCCCATCGGCGAGCGCCCATCGGATCCAGCTCATCGTGGCGCCACAGGCGATCAGCTGAGCGAAGGTGATGAGCCCGAATTGACTCGCAAGCAGAGTATTCATCCTGGTCCAGTTCATGCGTACAGGAAAGCACCGAGATATGACGAAAACCCTTCTTTGGCTTTCGAGGGCGGGGAGGCCGGAGTACAAAGTGTCGTGTACACGTCACTACGCGCTCCGGCCAACCCCACGCCGGGCGCTCCCGCAGCCCCCAGCACCTCGGCCGGAGTACAAAGTGTCGTGTACACGTCACTACGCGCTCCGGCCAAGGCCCGACCGCCGGCCCGCGCGTCGGCAACGGGCGCCGCGTGCGCCCGGTGTCCTAGCCGGCTACAGGGACCAGCCGGGCCTTCCGTCGGCTCGTACCGTCAACACCTCGGCGCCGTCGGTCTGCACGACCATCGTGTGCTCGAACTGCGCCGCACGGCGCCCGTCCGCCGTGACCGCGGTCCATCCGTCGTCCCACATCCGCTCACGCCAGGTCCCCATGGTGATCATGGGTTCGATGGTGAAGGTCATCCCCGGCTCCATAATTGTCGAGGCAGCCGGAGTGAAGTAGTGGGGCACGCTTGGCTCGCTGTGGAACTGTTCGCCGATCCCATGGCCGACGAACATCCGCACCACGCCCAGGTGATACCTCGCGGCATGGGCGTCGATCGCACGCCCGATGTCGGAGATCGGCTGGCCGGGACGCACCGCGGCGATCCCCAGTTGGAGACACTCCTCGGTGACCCGCACCAACCTCCGAGAGGCGTCATCGACGTCACCGACGAGGAATGTCCCATTGGTATCGCCGTGGACGCCGCCCAGGAAGACCGTCACGTCCAGGTCGATGATGTCGCCATCGGCGAGCGGACGATCGTCGGGTATCCCGTGGCAGATGACCTCGTTGACCGAGGTACACACCGACTTGGGGTAGCCGCGGTATCCGAGCGGGCTCGGATAGGCGCCCCGAGCGATGCACGCCTGATGGCAGACGGCGTCGAGTTCGTCGGTGGTGATGCCGGGGCGGACCGCAGCCCCGGTTTCGGCCAGCACCTCGGCCGCCACCCGGCCCGCGATGCGCATGCGCGCCAACACGTCGGGCGACTTGACCATCGGTTCCCGCCACCGCTTGGGCTCGCCGTTGGATGACCCACTCGCGTACTCGGGCCTGGCGATGCCCTCGGGAACGGTCCGCAACGGGCTGATAATGCCCGGCTCGATCCGGCCCTCGGTCTCGCGATGGCACCGCTTGTACTTGCGGCCACTCCCGCACCAGCAGGGATCGTTGGCCTTGGGCAGGACCCGGTTCACTTGGCCCCTCGATCCGAGATCGCACCAACCACGCCACCGACCCCGGCCGCCGCGCCGCCCACCGCCGGGTCGACAACGGAACCAGCAGCCGCCGGACCGGCGGCCGTCCTGGTGGTCAGCCACGCCAGGATCTGGGGCCGCAACCACAGCCGGGGCCGTCCCGGGCCCAGGTCGATCACGGGCCGAGGCATGTCGGCGTATCGGCGCAGATAGGTATGCACGCTGTTGGGATGGCGGAGCCCCACCAGGTCGGCAACCCCCTGCGCATCGCACAGGTCGTCGGTGTTGATCATCGGTGTCACAGCACTCAAGTCTACCGGAGTAGACCCGCCTACTGGCCACGCAGGACACCCGACCCACCTGCCGCGTACTGCACGCAACTAACAGAATCGTCCGGGCGGCGACCATGTCCGCAATGCCCTTGCTGCTAGCTGCACGCAAGTGTAGTCTCATCACCGACGACCAGCGGGGCCACGTCCCCAACGAGGAACCTGCGAATGCACATACCCGACGGCTACTTGAGTCCGGAGACCTGTGGGGTATTCGGCGCCGGGATGGTTCCGGTATTCGCCACCGCGGGCAAGCGGGTCCGGCGAGTCGTCAAGAGCCGCTATGTTCCCCTCCTCGCCCTGGCGGCCGCGTTCAGCTTCCTCGTGATGATGCTGAACGTTCCCATCCCCGATGGCACGACGGCCCACGCCGTGGGCGCGGTGCTGATCGCGGTCATCCTCGGGCCCGAGGCGGCAATCATCGCGATTAGCACGGCGCTGGCCATACAGGCGTTGTTCTTCGGTGACGGCGGGGTGCTCGCCTACGGAGCGAACACCTTCAACATGGCGTTCGTCATGACCATGGTCGGGTACTTCCTCGTCTACAAGCCGCTCACCCGCAATGTCAGCCTCACCTCACCGAGGCGGGCCTTCGCGGCCGCGCTCGGCGGCTACGTCGGGCTCTGCGCCGCCGCCTTCTGCGCCGCCATCGAGTTCGGCGTCCAACCCGAGCTGTTCAAGTCCGCCAGTGGCGCACCGCTCTACGCTCCCTACCACCTCGCCCAGACGATTCCGGCCATGATGGTCGCCCACCTCACGGTCGCCGGCGGGGTCGAGTTCGCGCTCACGCTCGGCGTCATCCTCTACCTGCAGCGCGCCAACCTGCCCGTTCTCCGCATCAACCACGCCGACGCCTCGGAGAGCGACGCCGACCTGGCCAAACCCCCCACCAGGTTGAAATGGTGGTACGCCCTCGGTCCGATCGCCGCCATCGCGCTGATCACCCCGCTCGGCCTCATCTACAACTCGGGCGCGTTCGGCGAGGACCCTGCGCGGGCCAAACCCGTCTGGCATCACGTCCTGTTCTCTGGTTACGACTTCAGTCACGACAAGCACCCGGCAGTCGGCTACATCATCTCGGCCTTCGTCGGCGCCGCGCTGATCGCTCTCGTCCTGTTCGGTCTCTTCGGCCTGTCCCGTCTCGTCCAGCGGCGGCGCCCCCCAGCCGCCCAGCCGGCCGGCCCCACGACGGCCGGCCCCACGACGCTCGGCCCCACGATGCTCGCACCCACCATGCTCGGCCCGACGACGAGCACCGCCGCCCTCACCGCCGACCGCCCGCCACCCACGACCATCTCCCCCTCGCGAACCCCGGACTGGTTGATCCAGTCCCAGGTGGGGATGTGCCCGTGCGGCTGCATCGGCAAGCGGCAACGGGGCAGCTACGTGCAGAAGACCCTGTCCGGCGGCGCCACCTTGATGCGCCAGGCCATGTTCGGTGAGGACGTCGCCACCGGACCGGGCCTGCTCCAGCGGATCGACCCCCGAGTCAAGCTCCTCACCATGCTCTCGGTGCTGATCGGCACGGCGCTCGTGCGCAACATCGAGGTGCTGCTCAGCCTGTACGCCGTGACCCTGGTCCTGGCAGTCGCGTCGCACCTGAAACTGTCGTTCTTCGTCAAACGGGTGTGGTTGTTCATCCCCGTATTCACCGGCGTCGTGGTCCTCCCCGCCACCCTCAACATCGTGACCGCCGGCCACATCGTGGTGCCCCTCGGGCACTGGTGGTTCGGGCACCGCATCGGCATGACCAGCCAGGGCCTGCACTCGGCGGCACTCATCGTGAGCCGGGTGGCGGTCTCGATCTCGATCGTGGTCCTGCTCACCCTGACCACCCCGTGGGCCAAGCTGATGGCCGCCCTGCGAGCGATCTACGTGCCCCGGATGTTCATCCAGATCATGGCGATGGCCTACCGCTACATCTTCTACCTGCTCGGATCGGTCGACGACATGTACACCGCCCGCAAGAGCCGGATGGTGGGCGCCGACACCGACGTCAAGGCGGGGCGGGCCTTCGTCGCTGCGACCGCCGGAGCACTGTTCGGCAAGGCCCACACCCTCTCCGAGGAGGTCTACATGGCGATGGTGAGCCGGGGCTACACGGGCAACGCCGTGAGCATCGACACCTTCCAGGTCCGGGCGCTCGAGGCCGTCTGGGTCGCAGCCTGCGCCGTGACCATCGCCGCGACCGTGGGGATTGACCGTGCCATCGGACGCTGAACTGCTGGTCGTCAAGGACCTGACCTACTCGTACCTGGGCCGATTCCCCGCGCTCGACGGTGTCTCCATGTCCGTGAGGAGGGGGGAAAAGGTGGCCCTCCTCGGTGCCAACGGGTGTGGCAAATCCACGCTCCTCAAGGTGATCGATGGCCTGGTCTTCCCGGACGCCGGCAACTACTTCGCCTTTGGTGAGGAGGTGACCGAGGACAAACTGGAGGACCGGCAGTTCAACGAGGGGTTCCGGACTCGGGTCGGTTTCATCTTCCAGAACTCCGACGCCCAGGTCTTCTCACCGACGGTCCGTGAGGAGATCGCCTTCGGGCCGCTCAACATGGCGATGGACCGCCGCCAGGTCGAGGCCCGCGTCGCCGACACCCTCGAAATGCTGGGCATCGCCGAACTGGCCGACCGCGCCCCCTACCAGCTCTCCGGCGGCCAGAAGAAACGAGTCGCCATCGCCAGCGTGCTCGTCATGAACCCCGAAGTGCTGCTGTTCGACGAGCCGACGGCGGCCCTTGACCCGCGTTCCCAACAGTGGCTGATGGAACTGATCGTCGAGCTGAGCGACGCCGGCAAGACCATCGTGCTGGCCACCCACGACCTCGGAACCCTCGACGTTCTGGCGGACCGCTGCGTGGTGTTCTCCGAGCGCCATCAGGTGGTCGCCGAGGGACCGCCGAACGACATCCTGGCCGACCGCGACCTGCTGCTCAGTGTCAACCTGATCCACGAGCACACCCACCTGCACGGAGATCTGGCCCACCATCACGTGCACGAGATCGGCCATCACCACGAGCCCGAGCCGCTCCCCGATCTCGCGGCCGAACGGACCGCCCGATGACCGCCCGCCTTTACCACGTACCCGACATCTCCTGTGACCACTGCAAAGGGGCCATCGAGGCGGCGGTGTCGGTCCTGCCGGGCGTGTCGAGCGTCGAGGTGACGGTGGCGACCAAAACGGTGAAGGTAGAAGGGGCGTCGAGCGACGACGCCGTCCGGGCCGCCATTGGTGCTGCCGGCTACGGCATCGAATGACCGGCAAAGCACTCGCCATAGACTGGCAGGCGTGCCCACGGCCGATCCGGTAGAAGCCATCATCGGCAAGATCCGCGATCGCGGCGGGCGGGCCACCGACGCCCGCCGGGCCACCATCCGGGTGCTGCTCAACACCGGCCAATCGCATCTGAGCGCCGAGGACATCGTCAGCCAGGTCAAGCTGCAACAGCCCGACGTGGCCGAGTCCACGATCTACCGCAACCTTGCGACCCTGGAGGAGCTCGGGGTGGTGGAGCATGTCCACCTCGGCCACGGTCCGTCGACCTACCACTTGACCGAGGATGGGCATCAGCACCTCCTATGCGAACGCTGCGGCAAGGTGATCGAGGTACCCGAAGAGACCTTCGCGCCACTGGCCGAGCAGTTGGCGACGACCTACGGGTTCCGCATCCACCCGCGGCACTTCGCCATCATGGGCTTGTGCCGTCGTTGCCAGGCCCAGCGCCGAGCCCCGTGAACCGGGCCCCCAAAGCCGGCTGGCTGGCGCCCAAGCGTTAGTCGCGGAGGCTCCGGAGTGTCCACCGGCTTCCGTTGCCGCGTAGCCAGGTCCGGGACAGGGGACCGAGGTCGAGGTGCCAGAAGGCTGCCGGGGCCGCTTCGATGGCGTGAACGATGGCAGCGCGGACCACGGCCGGATGGGTCACCGCGACGGTCGTGCCGTGAAGCGTGCAGCAGGAGTCGACCCACTCCCCCACCCGGCGCAGCAGGTCGACCAGCGATTCGCCGCCATGGGGCCTCGAGTCGGCTTCGCTCATCCACGAACTGAAGGCGTCAGGCTCGTCCCGGGCGACCTCGCCCATCGGGCGCCCCGACCACCTCCCGAAGTCACAATCGCGAATCGCCCGCTCGACGGTCGGTCTGAGGCCCGCTTCGAGCGCCAGCGCCGCCGCCGTCTGGCGGGCGGCAGGCGACGGGGCGCAACACAGCCGGGCGGGCCGGAGGGCACCGATCGCAACGGAAGCCGCCACTGCGTCGGCCTCGCCTTGGGGGTCGAGCGACTCCCCCGCGGGGAACGATGCCGACCGCACGGCCGCGGTCGAGGCGTGGCAAACGAGCACCAGGTCGGCGTGCATGTTCGTAGTAGTGTCGCCGACAATCCGTGACACGGTGAGGAAGCCGGTGCAAGACCGGCGCGGTTCGCGCCACTGTGACCGTGGGGTCCCCCACGGGAGTCAGACCCTCGCAGTTACGGGAGGACCCGAACGGGGACGCGGAATCCCAAGGAGACAAACAGTGTCCGACGCAGCTGCCATTCCTGTCGCACAACCGGTTCCGATCGCCATCCCGATCCGGGAGATCCTGCCGTGGGCGATCTTTCTGGCCCTTATCGCGCTGCAGATGATCTATTTCGTCGGGGCCGAACAGGGCGCGGCGTCGGTGGTCTCGGGTCACTATGTGCACGAATTCGTGCACGACGCCCGACACCTCCTCGGCTTTCCCTGCCACTAAGCGACCGGAGCAAGGGCTGTGGTGGTCAGGGATCTTCTGACCCGGGGGCTGCTGGCCGGACTGCTCGCGGGCCTACTGGCCCTCGGCGTGGCCGAGGTCCTGGGCGAGCCGCAGGTGAGCCGGGCGATCGCGGTCGAGTCGCAGCTGTACAAGCAGGAACACAAGGCACCGGAACCGGTGATCGTCAGCCGTGACGTGCAGAGCACCGCCGGGCTGGCCACCGGGGTGCTCGTGATCGGCACTGCGTTCGGCGGCTTGTTCGCCCTGGCCTTCGCCTTCGCCTACGGCCGCATCGGTCGCGTCGGACCTCGAGGCACCTCGCTGCTGATCGCGGCTGCGGGATTCCTGGCCATCTATCTCATCCCGTTCTTGAAATATCCGGCCAACCCGCCGTCGATCGGCCAGGCGACGACCATCGACCACCGCACCGAGATCTATTTCGGGGTCATGCTCATCTCGATACTGACGACGATCGGCGCGATCATCGTCGGCCGGTGGTTGACGCCGCGCTTCGGTGCCTGGAACGCCACGCTGATCGCCGCCGGGGCCTTCGTCGCCATAACCACCGTCGTCTTCATCGTCATGCCGGGCCTGAACGAGGTGCCCGCCGGCTTCCCGGCCACCACGCTCTGGCGATTCCGTCTGGGGTCATTGGCCACCCAACTCACGCTCTGGGCGGCCATCGGCCTGATCTTCGGCCCGCTCACCGAGCGAAGCGCCGGATTCCGACGCCAGCAGAAGTTGGAGGCATTCCGCTAGCCGTTGCGAATCCTCAGGGATCTCCGGTATCAGGCCGCCAGCGCTCGCGCTCTCGATGATCGGCAGCTGAAGCTGGCCGTATGCAACAGCTCCATCTCGGGAGCGGTCACCGTCGTCAGGTCGACCGGGCCGATCCTCATCGGCGACGGCGGTGACGCGACCGCCAGCTGCGAGGGCAGCAACATCGGCGGCATCGTGCGAATCATCGATGCCAGCAGCGGCGTCGAGTTTGGCGGCAATACCGCTTCGGGCCTCGTGACGATCATCGGCAACAACGTCAACCCCGCCACGGTCCTCACCGCTGACGACGCCAATGTCGAGATCGAGTCCAACCACCTGGGCGCCGGGCTCAACTGCATCCACAACACGCCTGCGCCGATCAACGAGGGCCGCCCCAACGCGGTCGTCGGCCAGCGCTGGGGACAGTGCCAGGCGCTGTAAGGCGCTACTCCTGGACCAGTTCGATCAAGGTGCCAA
Source organism: Acidimicrobiaceae bacterium (assembly GCA_030838025.1). Classification (GTDB taxonomy): domain Bacteria; phylum Actinomycetota; class Acidimicrobiia; order Acidimicrobiales; family Palsa-688; genus JALYXV01. The sequence goes on along the minus strand of JAUTXM010000289.1, from coordinate 1,318 downwards.
ATGACGCCTTCGGGTGTACGAATGCCACCGTCGTGCCCCGGGACCCCGGGCGGGGGACCGCGTCGATGACCCGGGCCCCTTGCGCTTTCAGCGTCTCCAACGCCGACGCCACGTCGGCCACGCGGTAACCGATGTGGTGCAAGCCCTCCCCGTGGCGCTCGAGATAGCGGGCGACCGGCGAGTCGGGCGTCACCGGTGTCAGGAGCTGGATGTAGGAATCGGCCACCTTCAGCAGCGCCTCCTCGACCCCGTCGCTCTCGATGCGTTCCCGGTGCGCCACCGTCGCCCCGAACATGGTCTCGTACCAGGCGACGGCCGCGTCGAGATCGGCCACCGCGATGGCCACATGGTCGATCTCGGTGAGCACGCTGCACGAGCGGCCGGCGGCACCACCAGGCTCGGACGCACCACGACCAGGCTCGCGGGCAGCGCCAGCCGACCGTGCCGACGCCGCGCCTGCGTCGCCGCTTCCCAGGTCCGCACCACCGGCGGTCATGTCGGCCGGCACCTCACGTGTCCCCGCCCGCATGGCTCCGGAACCGACCGATGCGGTTTTCCCCGATGCGTTCTCGCAACGCCAGATCGTCGATCCCGAGGCCGTCGGCGGGCGCCAGGCATCGGACCGCGATCTTGCCTTCGTGCAGATTGCGGTGGACCTGGTAGGCGGCCTCCCCCACCTGTTCCAAGGGAAAGGTGGTCGACAGCACCGGCTGGATGAGGCCTCGGGCGACGAGGCGGTTGGCCTCCCATGCCTCCTTGTAGTTCGCGAAATGCGAGCTCTTGATCGACTTGAGCTTCATCCACAGGTGCCGGTTGTCGTATTCGATCTGGTAGCCGGTCGTGGCGGCGCACGTCACGATCGTCCCGCCCCGGGCGCAGACGAACACTGACGCCCCCATGGTTTGGCGGCCCGGATGCTCGAACACGATGTTGGGGTCCTCGCCCACCAGGGACCGGATGTCCTTGCCGAAACGGCGCCACTCGTCGGGGTCCTGAGTGTGCTCGTCGCGCCAGAATCGGTAGCCCGCGGCCCGCCGGTCGATGACCGCCTCGCACCCGAGTGAGCGCAGCAGGTCCGCCTTGGCCGCCGAGCTGACCACGCCGACGGGGATGCCGCCCCCGTTAAGCACGTACTGGACGGCGTAGCCGCCCAGGCCGCCGGTGGCGCCCCACACCAGGACGACGTCGCCTTGTTTCATCTGGGCCCCGTTGCGGCCGACCAGCATCCGGTAGGCGGTGGAGTTGCACAGGGCGTTGCAGGCCGCTTCCTCCCAGGTCAGGTGGGCTGGTTTCGGCATCAGCTGATTGGCCTTGACCA
>JAUTXM010000224.1 GCA_030838025.1 Acidimicrobiaceae bacterium | reverse complement strand
CGAGGCGCCTGAGTTCATGGCGTTGAGCATGGGAACGACTTCGTCGCCCAACACCTCGCCGACGATCACGCGGCGGGCGTTCATCCGCATCGCCCAGCGGACCAGGTCGGCGCAGGTGATTCGGCCGACGTCCTCGACATTGGCCTCGCGCGATTCGAGGGCGACCACCTCGTTGTGGCGGTCGGGAAAGCGGTCGAGCGCCAACTCGTAGTCGGTTTCGACGGTCACCAGCCGCTCTTCGGGAGCGATGTCGGCCGCCAAGGCCCGCAACAGGGTGGTCTTACCATCGCCCATCCCGCCGCAGATCAACAGGTTGGCCCGAGCCCGCACCGCCGCTCCGAGGAACGACCGGATCAACGGTGAGAACGACCCGCGCCCGGCCAGGTCGTCGAGTGTCACGTCAAGCAGCCGGTGCAGCCGGAGGAACAGGTGGGTCTCGGGGCACACCCAGCCAATCGCGAACAGCCTCGAACCGTCGGGCAGTTGGAGGTTGATCCGGGGGTGAGCGGGGTCGAAGAGGCGCTCGGACAGGCCGACGCGCCGGCCCAGGTCGCGGATGAACTCGACCAGCTCTTCGTCGGTGTTGGCCACCGCCGGGCCACGGATCGTTCGGCCGTCCATCAGGTCCAGCCAAACCGGCTGGGCGCCGGCGGCGTGGATGTTGACGACATCCGGTCGGTCGAGGTGGTCCTGGAGGCGGCCGAGGCCGAAGAGCAGATTGAACACCGCCTGCTGGAGCGCCTGCTCGTCCTCGTCGGTCATCGGGCGGATGCCACTGGTAATCAGCTCATGGGCGTGGCGCTCGAGCGAGTCGTTGATCAGCTTGGCGCCCAGCGCGTGTTCGTCCACCTCGAGGAGGCGGGGCTCACCTTGGCGTTCTCGTTCCCGCTGGGTGTCGGCGAGCTGGCGCGCCACCTTGGACCGAAGCCGGCGAACCAGGGTCTCGTCGACCGGCTCGGCCGCGGCCCAGGGAAGGCCGTTCAGCACGGAGGGCGCGAGGTCATACCGCTATCCAGGAGACGGGTGGCCACACCCGTTCCTATGCCGCGCCGGGCTCACCGCCGCGACGGATAGGTGACAACCATGCCGGACGCATATGGCTCTGCGTCCGGGTCTGACTCGGGGACTGCCCCTTCCCCGTGCGGGCCGAGCGCGGGCAGGAAGCCGCACAGCTCTCGGGCTATGACCGTGGCGGTGCGGCGCAGTTCGCTGCGCCGTGGCGCCTTACCACTGTTGAGTTGGGCCGCGCCCGCGGGATCCCACGCCAGCGCCCCGACAACGGGTAGCTGCAACGCCCGCCCCACCTCGTCGGGAGGATAGGGCCGCTCGCCCACGGTCAACAGCGCTAGACGGCCGGCAGGAATGGACAGTGCTTCCATGCGGGCCTGGGCGTACGCCACTCCCTCGAGTGACGGCGTCACGACCAGCACGACGTAGGGAGCGCCATGGACCAGCTCCATGGCCGGCGATCGACGTTCGATCCGGCCGCAGTCGGCCAGCACATCGGTGCCGGGAATCGAATCGAGGGCCTCGCCCAGGACCGACCCGAGCACTGCCAGCGCCGAGGTGACCCGCTCGGGACTCACGGGCGCGACCAGGGCGATGGTCCCGCTCGCCAGGCGGCGGCAGTGTCGAAGGACCGTGTCGGGGTCGAGCCCTCGACGGCCGGCCGCCGCCAGGTCCGTGAGCCCCGGTTGGGGCGCCAGGTCAAAACGAGCGGCCAGCGTGCCGCCCGCGGGGTCGACCTCCGCCACGATGGCGCGCCGATGCGCCGGCCAGGCCGTGGCGATGGCGTGAACGGCGGTGGTCAGCCCGGGCGAGCGGCCCGCGACGAACGCAACCAGGCTCACTTGGTCGCTCCCGCGGCGCCCAGTAGAACCAGGCTGATCTGGCCCCGGGCCGCGGCGCCGGCCACGCTGGGGGCGACGGTGCGGGGCACCAGGACCGAAACGATCGTGGTCTGGCCGTCGGCCGCGGTCGCCGTGGCCGTGACCTGGGCGGCGTCGACCAGGACCGCGGCGTCCGCCGGTCCGAGGCCGGACGGGGGGCTGGTCTCGACCACCGTGACCGAGTCGAGGGGACGCAGGCCCGTCGGGAACTGCCCGGCCTTCAGCGCCAGGCCCACGATGGCGTGGGTCCCGTCCACCTGGGGCCCGGTCGCCAACTCGGCCTCGGCGAGGAGGGTGCCGGGGACCAGGTTGACCCCCGCGGTGCGGCCGACGATGCGGCCTCGTTGGCCGGCCGCCACGGTGCGCAGCGCCGGGTCGGGCGCTACGCGGGCCTCGCCCAGGTCGGCGTCGCGAATCACGGCGCCCGCGTTGACCGGCCGGACAACGACAAGGACGGCATGGCGGTGACCGAGCGATGCGGTGAACGCGGCCACGCCGGCCGCGCAGAAGGCGACGAGCACCACGCCGAGCAGGATGCCGGCCACGTTGCGGGCCGGTCGGGGTGGGGGAGGGGGACCGAACCCGTCGATGGGTGGGGCCGCTGCCGTGGCGAAGACCCGAGCCGGCCGCGTGGCGGTCACTGCGCGTCCTCGAAATGGACAGTGCGCCCTCGGGCTCCCAGCACCGCCAGAAGGTTCGCACGCGTTCGCCGGCGTCGGCAAGAGTTCTTCACATCTTTTCCCATGCCGCGGCGGCGGGTGGCCCCAGCAAGCCGGGGCGACGGGTCACGATGAGCCGGGCGGCGGGATGCCGGTGAGCACGACCTGCTTGGCTTCTTCGTCAAACCCCGGGCTGGCGCACGGTCGGCCGGGGGGGAACGGCGTGGGCGTAACGACCGCCCAGTTGACGTTGGCCTTGGCCAGCACCTTCGTGATTGAGAGTTCGGCCTGGGCACTGGTCAGGCACGTCGCCCGCAGGGCGGTGATGATGGCGTCACGGACCCCGGGCGACATCGTGCCCGGGGCGTCGGTCGGCGGCGTCGACGCCGCAGTGGGCGGTGTGGTGCTGGTGAGGCTGGTGGCGCCGGCCGGCAGGGCCGGCAGCCCGAGCTGGCCGCAAACGTCGCCGCCGGGGGCGGACGGCAGGACCGCGGCGACGCCCTGCGGGGTGGCGCAGGCGACGAGGAGCGGCGGGCCTCCGGTGCCGAGGCGGCCGTCCACCCAGGCCCGCGAGCAGGTGGCGACGGGGCCCGCGGCCTCCGCCGGAACAATTAGCGCCCGGCTTTCCAGGTTGGGCGCGGCGTAGCAGGTGACCGCCAGGTGGCTGGAGACGTGGCTGGAGATGGCATAGGCCGCGACCGCGCCGCCACCGGCGACGGCGAGCACGGCGGCCAGACCTGGCCCGGCCCACCGGCGCCGGGCCCGTCGGGCACTTCCGCTGTAGGGGGTGCCCGTGATCTTCTCGTACAGCAGCTGGGCGCCGGGCGATTCCGACGGCAGGGGAAGCCGGTCCTCATCGACGGGGTTGGCCGCCCGGAGGAGGTTGTCGAGGTCGTGGTCGGTGTCGCTCACGGTGTCGTGTCCGAAGAGAAGGTTGGGCTTGTCGGTTCAATGTGTCCGGTACGGCCAGATTCTTTCGCAAGTTCGTCACTGAGGCGCTGCCGAGCGCGGTGCAGACGGATCGCCACGGCGTTGACGGTGCAATCGAGCACGACCGCGATCTGGGCGTGGGGCAGCTGTTCCCAGTTGGCGAGCTGCAGGATTTCCGCATCCGCCTCCCGAAGGCGGCCGAGCGCCGCCCGGACCTGTTCGGCGGCCTCGCTCTCGTCCGCGGCAGCTTCGACCTCGGGGGCCGGCAGGGCTGGGGCGGCCTGGTGAAGCCGGGCCAGGAGCCGGTCCCGGCGGGCGTCGCCCCGATAGGCGTTGGCCAGAACCTTACGGGCGACCGCGAGCAGCCATGCCAGCTCGTAGTCGTCCGGTATGTCGCCGACGCGGCGCCACGCGGTCAGGAAGACGTCAGCGACGACATCCTCCGCCGCAGCCCGGTTCGTGCTGCGGCGGAGGGCGTAGGCGAAAACGCGGCGCCAGTGACGTTCGAACAGCAACCGATAGCGCTGCTCAACGTGATCGACCGCGGTCACGCCTGTTGGTTCTAGTTGATGTACACCGATGAGACGGTTCGGTCCCATGTTCCCATGTCGGAGGCAAATGACCAGGCGCCGGTATTTCCAGGATACCAGTACCCCTGGCCGAAATTGCCTTGCGCCAGGTGGAAGGAGCAGGCTCCGCCCAGAAACGACACCGTTGTGTTGTCGAACCCGGCCGCCGACAATTGCTGCCAGTAGCCCTCATCTATCAGCGACAGCTCCCGCCCGGTGTAGCTCTGCCCCGAATACAAGTCCAAAGTCGCCGAGCAACTGGTGGTCGCCCGGGTGGCGCTCGCCGGGCCCGCGTCAGGTGCGGCGACCTTGGCCGCGACGAGCTGGGCGTTGCTGAGCTTGGCTGCGGTGACCTGGGCCTTGCGGGTTGTGAGCTCGGCGCGGGTACGGAAGCACTCGAACACGCCCTCCTGGCGCGCCACGAGACACGCGGTCGCCGCGCCCCAACTCTTGGTCAGGTCAATGGGATGGCCCTCAAAGTTCGCTATTGACGATGACGCGGGCGAAACACTAGCGGCATATGCCGGTGTGACAGTCGTGGTGGCCAGAACCATAAACGTGAGCGCGACGATAGAGAGGAAAAGACATTTTCGTGACATGATTGACCCACCGGGGGCGATAGTCGGCGACTACGCCTTCCGCCTTTCAGGTCACGTCATGTCCGAAATGTTGGGCACCTTTTCTGGCGACGACTGGTTCTCCCGGAACAGCTAAATATCGGCCCAAACTGAAAGCTCACAGGCGTCGCCGGACACTAAAGCGGCCTGGCGATATCCCGTTTACTCGGCGGTCAACGGCCGCAGTGGGCACGGCGGCGCATCGTGCGACAAGATCTCCCGATGGGCACCTCGCCGCCAGTTCCCGAGGAGTTGTTCTCGGTCGACGCCTACCGGCGCCAGTTCGACGCCAGCACCGTGGACGTCGATCGAGAGCACGGCCGGGTCGCCCTGGCCCGGACCGCCTTCTATCCCGGCGGGGGCGGCCAGCCCTACGACACCGGCGGCCTGACGTGGGACGGCGGCCAGGCGGCGGTGGTCCGGGTGGGCCGCGACGCCGGTCGCATCTGGCACTGGCTTGACGGGGAGTTGCCCTCGCCCGGCACCGAGGTCCTGGGCGCCCTCGACTGGGACCGCCGGCACCTGCTGATGCGGACCCATACCGCCCTGCACATCTTGTGTGGTGTCGTCTGGGCCGATTACCGGGTGGCGGTCACGGGGGGAAATATGGAGCCGGGCGTGGGTCGCATCGATTTCGAACTCGACGCCATGTCGGCGGAGCTCGGCCGCCGCCTGGAGAAGCGGGTCAACGAGGAGATCATTCGAGCCCGTGAGATCCTGGTCGAGTTCCTCGCCCGGGCGCAGGCCGACGCCGATCCCGCCCTCGTTCGGACCAAGGCCAACCTCATCCCGGCGCACGTCGATCCACTTCGGGTCATCGACATCGTGGGACTCGACCGCCAGGCAGATGGCGGGACCCACGTGGCCACGACCGCCGAGGTGGGCTGGGTCGAGGTGCTGAAGACCGAATCCAAGGGGCGGGCCAACAAGCGGGTCCGCCTGGCGGTCACCGACTACCCGCCCGCGCCGTCCGATGACGAGGTTTGATCCGAAGACCGGCTGGTGGGCGAACGGAGGTGAGAGCACAGCCGGATGAAAGGGGCCCTGCCATGTCTACGATCGCCGCCGCGCCGCTGGAAATGTCACCCGCACAGCTGGACGAGCTGTTCGGATCGAGCCCGGCGGGCGAGATACCCGCGGGGAGGAGCAGGGGAACGGCCGTCATGTTCGCCGGGAGCCGGGCCGCCAAACCGTTCGCGGCCTTCGTCCGGCTGGTCTTGTGGCACGGCAAGGTGTTCCGGCCGGCAACCCACGACCTGAAGAACCTGCTGACGCCCTTCTCCCTTCCGGGCATCCGGGCCGAGGTCTACTCCGGGGAGAGCTGGTTCGACGGCCGTCCGTGCGTCGTCCTCGACTACTCCAAGAGCTCCAAGGTGGCGGGCCAAATCCGAGACGAGATCCGCCAGATCGGTCCGAACGAGTATCTGGGCATGGTCTTCAGGGGAGCCCGGCGGCTCAATGTGTACTTCTTCCTGCGGTTCGGATGAACTTTCAGCTCGAGGAACGGCCCCCGGGCTGGAGCGAACGGGCGCCGATCCAGATTCGACATGAGCTGTTGCTGCCCGCCGCGCCCGAGCGGGTCTTCGAGGTGCTGGCCGACAGTCCCCGCTGGACGACGTGGTTCAAGGGGATGCGCCGCGTCCGGATCGATGGTGCGGCGACGGGCGTGGGCGCGCTGCGCACCGTTTGGGTCGGGCCGACCCGGGTCCAGGAGCACTTCATCGTCTGGGAGCCGGGACGGAGGATGACCTTCCATGTCGTGCAGTCCAGCTCTCCGGGCCTGCGGGTGATGGTGGAGGACTTCCAGATCGCCCCTGATGCCAACGGGAGCAAGCTCACGATCACCATTGGCCTCGAAGTCAAAGGGCCCTTTCGGCTGGTGCCGGGTCTGTTCCGCTTTGTCGTGGGCCGCTTGGCGGGCGGCTCGCTCGGAATCGCCACGGTCTTTCCTTCTGGGTAGTCACTAACTTGGCCCTCCTTGAGGGCGATCCAGATCACCGACCTGAGCGGGCCGGACACCGCCTTGCGCCCCGTCCACTTGCCCGAACCCGAGCCTTCACACGCACTCACACCGGGGCAGGGTGTCGTGGTCGAGGTCTATGCCGCGGGTGTGTCGTTTCCCGAGCTGCTCCAGACCCGGGGCCAGTACCAGCTGAAACCGGCCCTGCCGTTTGTCCCCGGCAGCGAGGTGTCGGGCGTCGTCCGCCACGCCCCCGTCGGATCCAAACTCCACGCCGGGGACCGGGTGGCTGCGTTCTGCGTGCTCGGGGGATGGGCCGAGGTGGCGGTGGCGCCGGAATTCCTGACCTTTCCCCTGCCGCCGCAACTCGAATTCGCCCAAGGCGCGGGCCTGATCCTCAACTATCACACCGCCTACTTCGCCCTGCAGGTGCGGGGTCGGTACCAAACGGGCGAGACGGTCCTGGTCCACGGCGCGGCAGGCGGGGTCGGAACTGCCGCCGTTCAGATCGCCCATGGTCTCGGCGCCCACACGATCGCGGTTGTGTCCAGCGAGGCCAAGGAGGCGGTGGCCCGCCACGCCGGTGCCGATGAAATCGTACGATCCGACCGTGCCTGGTTGGACCAGGTCAAGGGGCGAGTGGACGTGGTCATCGACCCCGTCGGGGGTGACCGGATGCTCGACAGCCTGCGTTCCCTGCGGGCAGGGGGCCGGCTGGTCGTGGTGGGCTTTACCAGCGGCACCATCCCCGAGGTCAAGGTCAACCGCCTCCTGCTCAACAACATCGAAGTGGTCGGCGCGGGCTGGGGCGGCTACGTCATCGGCCAGCCCGGGATCGCCCGTGAAATCGGCGCCGCCATCGCCAACCTGGTCGACGAGGGGTCGGTTCATCCCATCGTCGGGGCCCGGTTCCCACCCGAGGAGGCGCCCGCGGCACTGAGGCTGCTCGAGCGCCGCGAGGCGACCGGCAAGGTCGTGCTCGAGTTTCGGGCATCGACGTGACCATGGACTTCGCCCTGTCACCGAGTGCGACCAAGCTGCGCGACGAACTGCTGGCCTTCATGGACGAGCGCGTCTATCCCGCCGAGGCGACCTACCGCCGGCAGATGTCGGAGCTGGCCGATCCGCACGGCCATCCACCGGTGCTGGAGGCCCTCAAGGCCGAAGCCCGCGGGCGCGGTCTGTGGAATCTCTTCTTCCCGGGACAACTGTCGAACGTCGACTACGCCCCGTTGGCGGAGATCATGGGCCGTTCGATGCTGGGTCCTGAGGCATGCAACTGCGCCGCGCCCGATACCGGCAACATGGAGCTGCTTGCCCTCTTCGGCAGCGACGAACAGAAGGCCCGCTGGCTGCAACCCCTGCTCGACGCCGAGATCCGCTCGGCATTTGCCATGACCGAGCCCGACGTGGCGTCGTCGGACGCCACCAACATCTCATGCCGGATCGAGCGGGTGGGCGGCGACTACGTCATCAACGGCCGGAAATGGTGGATCTCCGGTGCGGCGTCGCGGCGATGCGAAGTCCTCATCGTCATGGGCAAGACCGACACCGACGCCGCGCCTTACAGCCAGCAGTCCATGATCCTCGTGCCCACACACACGGCCGGGGTCACGGTGGTCCGCAACCTCGACGTCTTCGGCTACACCGACCGCGAAGGGCATTGCGAGGTCACCTTCGCCAACGTCAGGGTCCCGGCCGGCAACCTCCTCGGTCAGGAGGGGGCCGGCTTCCTGATGGCGCAGGCCCGGCTGGGCCCCGGCCGGGTGCACCATTGCATGCGCACCATTGGGGTGGCCGAACGGGCCCTCGAGCTGATGTGCCGGCGGGTACAGGGACGGGTGGCGTTCGGCAAGGCGCTGGCGGACCAAGGCGTCATCCAGCAATGGATCGCCGACGCCCGCATCGACATCGACCAGGCCCGGCTGTACACCCTCCATGCCGCGTGGCTCATGGATTCCGAGGGCAACCGGGCGGCCCGTACGGCGGTGTCGGGCATCAAGGTGGCGGTGCCCAACATGGCGCTGCGGGTGATCGACCACGCCATACAGGCCCATGGCGCGGCGGGCGTCGGCGACGACTTTCCGCTGGCGTGGATGTACGCCCACGTGCGGACGTTGCGTCTCGCCGATGGCCCCGACGAAGTCCATCGCGGTGTCGTCGCCCGCCACGAGCTGCGCAAATGGGTGACCTGACCGACAAGGTGGCGCTGGTCACCGGCGGTGCCAACGGAATCGGTGCCGCCGTCGCCCGACGGCTGGCACACCACGGCGCCCACGTGGTGATCGCCGACATCGATGATGTGGCCGGCGAGTCGCTGGCAGGCCAGATCGACGGGCTGTACGTGCACTGCGATGTCGCCGACCTGGGCGACGACGAAGATGCGGTGGCGGCCGCCGTCGACCGCTACGGGGGACTGGATCTGGTCCACCTCAACGCCGGCGTGGGCACCGGTTGTGGCGTCGGTGACGACTTCGACGGGCGCGCCTACCGCCATGCCATGGGCGTCAACCTGGACGGCGTGATCTTCGGTGCCCACGCCGCCATCCCGGCGCTGCGGGCCCAGGGCGGCGGCACCATCGTGGCCACCGCGAGCATGGCCGGCCTGGTGCCCGTGGCGGGCGAGCCGATCTACAGCGCCAACAAGCATGCAGTGGTGGGTTTCGTGCGTTCGCTGGGCGAGGCATTGGCCGGCAATTCCATAGCGGTACACGCACTGTGCCCCTCGTTCGCCAACACGGCGCTCATCGCCCCGATCCGCTCCATCATCGACGGCGGCGCTTTTCCCATCCTCGATGTGGAAGACGTCGTCGACGCCTTCTTCCAGATCCTCGACAGCGACACCACGGGGGAGTGCTGGTTCGTCGTGCCGGGGCGGCCCAGCGAGCCGTTCCGGTTCCGCCGGGCTCCGGGGCCTCGTGGCTGAGCTCGATCGGGCGGGACCGGTGCGGGCCGAGGACGCCTTCGACGTGGGGGCGGTGCACCGGTGGCTGGCGGCGCGGGAGGCGGGATTGGCGGGGCTGGCGCTGCCGGAGGTGGGGCAGTTTCCGGGCGGGGCGTCCAACCTGACCTACCTGCTGCGCTATCCGGCGCGGGAGTTGGTGCTGCGGCGGCCGCCGATCGGGCACAAGGCGGCGACGGCGCACGACATGGGTCGGGAGTTCCGGGTGCAGCGCCGGCTCAAGGCGTGGTACCGGTACGTTCCCACGGTGCTGGCGCTGTGCGAGGACGAGGCGGTGATCGGGTCGCCGTTCTATGTGATGGAGCGGATCGAAGGGACGATCCTGCGGGGGTCGTCGGACGTGGCGATGGCGCCGGAGGTGGCCCGCGCCGTTGGGCTGCGCGCCATCGACTGCCTGGTGGCGCTGCACCGGGTGGACGTGGACGCGGCGGGACTCAGGGATCTCGGGCGCGGTGCGGGATATGTGCGACGTCAGGTGGCCGGGTGGTGCGCTCGGTATGGCGCCGCTCGAACGGCGAATGTGCCGTCGTTCTCGACGGTCATGGCGTGGCTGGACCGGTCGCAGCCGCCGGATGTGGCGACCTGCCTGATCCACAACGACTTCCGGCTCGACAATCTGGTGCTCGATTCGGAATTTCGGGTCGTCGGTGTCCTGGACTGGGAGATGGCGACGTTGGGCGACCCGCTCATGGATGTCGGCGGTGCGCTGGCGTACTGGATCGAGGCGGACGACGATGCCGTGTTGCGGCGGTTCAAGCGGCAGCCGAGTGACGTGGCGGGGATGCCGACTCGGGCGGAACTGGCGTCGTACTACTGCTCCCAGACGGGGTTGGTCGTCGACGACTGGGTGTTCTACGAGGTGTTCGGGTTGTTCCGGCTGGCGGTGATCATGCAGCAGATCTACTACCGGTACCACCATGGTCAAACGACCAACGGGGCCTTTAAGGACTTCTGGTTCCTCGTGACCTACCTGGAGGAGCGCTGCCGGAGGGTGGCAGGGCTCGGTGCGGCCGGTGCGGCCGGTACGACCGGTGCGGCCGGTGCGGCCGGTTTGGGCCTTGCGCAAGGGGAGGCTTTTTAGCACTACATGACCGTGGACGGCCATGTAGTGCTAGGAAAGAGCCGCTCGACCGCTGGCTGCGGTTTGTTAGCACGACATACTGGTGAGTGGTCATGTAGTGCTAGTGAAGGTCAGCGAAAGCGTTGATGGTCACACTCCGCGGGGCAGGCTCATCCCGTGAACCGCGCCGTCGACCGCATCGCCTCCCGTCAGCACAGCCTCGTTACGACCACCCAGTTCCAACAGTGTGGACTGAGCCTTTGTCAGGTCGCCCGTCTTCAGGACCACGGTGCCGTGCAACGCGTCCGCCGCGGCGGTTACCGCTTGGCCAGCGCCATCCTCGGTCATCGACCGGGCGATTCCGGAACTGAAAATCGGCGCTGAATACAACGGTCATGAGTATCACTCACGCTCCAGCGACATCGATCACGATGCCCAGCGAACCGCGGAACTCGCGGCCCATGGCTGGCACATGGTTTCCTTCACCCCCGCCACCAAATCCGACACGCTCAAGAACACCATCCAACGCATCGTCGACGACCGGAGGAGCTGGATGGAGAAGGCCCACGCCCACGCCCCTGCACCTGGAGGAGTTCAGCCGATGCGGGAGATACTGGTGGGCCCGGAGAGGTAAAGGGCATGGTTCGGGCCTTCCTTGACGTCGAGGTTGCAGTTGGCCGATCCCGTGGTGACCGCGCCGTGTGGGGCCCCGGGCGTGAAGATCAGCATGCCGCTGCTGTAGGTGCAGACGAGAAGTTTTCCGGCGTAGCCCGCCGGCCCTGCTTGGTCGACGAACGTGGCGCCGGTCGGTATTACGGTGCTGCTTTCACTACTCCAGTCAGGACCGAGTTCGCCCGCTCCACACGAGGCCGCGCCGGGTAGAAGGATGCCGTAGCCGTAGCAGTTGGGCCATCGATACCCGGCACCTTTGGGGGCCGCGAAGATGACGGTGTCGTATCCGGTTCCCGGGCCGCCGGGTATGTCGCCACTCGGGCCGTTGTTGGTGATCGCCAGTTGGCCGCCGGGTGCGAAGGCGATACCGAAGGGGTTGCGCAGGCCGTAGATCCACACCGGGTTGGCCTGGCCGAACGGGTTGTCCGATGGCACAGATCCGTCGGCGTTGTACCGCAGCACCTTGCCTCGGACGTCCGTCTTGACCTGAGCGGCCCCGGCGTCGTGTTCCTCGCCCAAGGTGACGTACAGCTTCCCGTCGGGGCCGAAGGCCAGCCGTCCACCTTTGTGACAGCAGTCTCCTCCCGAGGGCAGAACGACGAGGATCTTGGCTGCGGTACCCGTCCCCCCGCAGTCGGTCCAGCGGATGATGTTTTGATGGGCATAGTCGGCGTCGGAGTAGAAGGCGTAGACGAAGCGGTTCTGGTTGAAGTTTGGATCGATGGCCAGGCCGAGCAAGCCCCGCTCGCTATACCCGCCGCCGCGCTCGGTGGTTACCGTGTTGACGGTGGCGAAGACCTTTGACTGACCGCCTTGAAAGACCCTTACGGTTCCTGAGCGTTCTGTGAAGAACAATCGTCCATCGGGAGCGAAGGCCAGCGCGGTGGCGAAGTTGGCTGCGATGGTCCCGCTCGGCGGCCTTTGGGCAGGCACGACGCAGCCCTTCGGTACCCCAGACGTTGGCGACGGCGCCGGCACGGGTGGGACAGGTGCGCTGGGTGACGTGGGTGCACCGCTTCCGGTCGTCGCGGTCGATGGCGACCCAGGCGATATCGGCGCGGTCGATGGCGGCGCCGTCGATGCCGGCGATGCGGACGTATCGCCGGAGGTCGGTGCGCTCTTGGAAGCGCTCCCGCCACCGCATGACGTCAGGAGCGCCAGGAGGGCGGTGACCACGCCGAGGACACCAGGCATGTACTTAGGCCGGCGCATGGTTGCAGTGTTGTCGAACGGCCGGCCCGTGGATGCTGCGGCGATAGCCTTTTCGCCTGAATCCTTACGAATACGATCCGTCAACCGCATTGGTGGTCGTCGATGTCCAGAACGACTTCGCTGACCCGGCAGGTTCGCTTTACGTCGCGGGTGGCGAACGCGTGGCCGAGTTGATCAACGGCGAGATCGCCACGGCGATCGAGGCCGGGAGCTTCGTCGTGTACACCCAGGATTGGCATCCGCCTCGGACCCCGCATTTCGTCACCGATGGCGGGGTCTGGCCGGTTCACTGCGTCGCCGGCACGTGGGGCGCGGCTTTCCACCCGGACCTGAGGGTGGTCGGTCCCTCGGTGCGGAAAGGCACCGGCGGCGAGGACGGATACTCGGGATTCACGGTGCAGGACCAAGGTACCGGCCAACGCCGGCCCACTTCCTTGGGAGGCCTGCTCGGGGAGAAGTCGATCCGAACCGTTGTCATCGCGGGGCTGGCCACGGACTACTGCGTGAAGGAGACCGCCCTGGACGCAGTGACGGGCGGATTTCGGACCTTCGTGGCACGCGGCGCCATCCGGTCGGTCGACCTGCACCCGGGCGACGGGGACAGGGCCATCGACGCCATGATCCACGCCGGGGCGGTCGTGGCGTAGGCGTGCCTAGAGTGCGTGCTTACCCGGTCGCCTCGTTGTCGAAGGCGCGGCGGATCCGTTCCAGGTCCTCGTGACTGGCGTCTTCCAGCCGCATCATTTCGTTGGCCGCGTTCGGGTTGGCCCGGATGAGCTCGTCGAGCTTGAGTTGCACCGCCCGGTCATCGTGGTTCTGGGTGTGCTGAATCAGGATCAGCATCAACAGGGTCACGAACGACAGGCTCACCGTCGCCCCGACCTCCCACCACTTGGGAAAGTCCGTGACGACACCGATCGCGATCCAGGCCACGAGGGCCAATACCGCCTCGACCGCCGCCGACGCTGATCCGGCCCAGATCGTGATGTGCTGGGCGGCAATGGTGAAGCGGCGAGGCTCTCGATCCAGGTCATGTGCGACGTGTTCGCCGCCTTCATTCCCCGACCCTTGTCCCATCCGCCATCACTACCCATTCACCGCGCCGACCAATGCCGCCAGGAGGTCCCGGACCTCGTCGGGGCGGAAGGCGAGCGTCGCATCGCCCACCGCGAGCTCGACGCGTTGGGTCCGCGGGGAGTCCGAGGTGAACCAGCGGCTGAACGTCCAGACGCCTTGTTGGCGGGCCAACCGGACGACGGCGTCGCCGAATGCTCCAGCAGACGCTCGTACCAGCAGGTGCATCATCGGGGTAGGGGGAGGGTCGGGAACGACCTCGATCCCCGGCACCTCGGCGAGCGCGGCCGCGATCGCTTGGGCATGGCCGAAGTACTCGGGCATCCGGGGCAAGCGACGGTGCAGGCAGGTGAGCGCAGACGCGGCATATGGCCACAGCGCCGGCAAGGTGCCGCCGTGGCGGGTGCGCCATTCCCGAGCCTCGGCCACCAGCGCCGACGGTCCGGCCAGGCAGGCGCCGCTGAGCGCACCGAGGCCTTTGTAGAACGACACGTACACGGTGTCGAAGAGGGCCGCGATCTCCGCCGGCGTGCGTTGGTACTGCGGCGTGCATTCCCACAGGCGGGCTCCGTCGAGATGCGCCGCCGCGCCTCGGGCCCGGGCCCACGCCACCTGGGCTTCAAGCTCGGGCCACGTCGGGAGGTGGCCGCCGAGGTCACGCTGGGGCAGTTCCAGCAGCAGGGTCGCCGGGGCCTCGGCCACCGCCTCGAGATCACCGACGGAGAGGGGCAACCGCAGGTCACCCGCGGCATGGCATGTCAGGCCGTGGAGCCGCTGGTAGCCCCGGCCTTCTCGCCATTCCAGGTGGCAGGCCGGGTGGCAGACGAACACCGGGTTTCGGCGACGATCGGAATGCACCCGCAGCACGGCTTGCTGGGCCATGGTTCCGCTGGGGAAGAATGCGGCCGCTGGTTTGCCGAGCAGCCGGGCGGTTTCGTCCTCGAGCTCGGCCACGACCCCGCCGTTTCCGTATCGGTCCATGGCCACCCCCTCGGGGATGTCCGCGAGCAACTGGTGCGGCGACCGACGGCCGTGCAGCTGCAAGAACCGCGAGCAGCCGGCGATGAGCGCTCGCTCGTCGGCGCCACTGAGGCCGAGGGAGACCATCGACGCCGGAGCCGGAGTACAAACTGTCGTGGGGACGACACTTTGTACTCCCGCCCACGCCGGCTCGGTCGTTGCCGGCTCGGCCGTTGCCGGCTCGGTCGACGGCGGCCCGGTCGACGGAGGGCTCGCACTGCCGGTCGACGGAGGGCTCGCACTGCCGCTCGCCGGTTGATGGGCCACATCGGGATCGTACCGGGGACCGGAAATCCTCCCGAAACGTCGGGTCCGGCAGGATGTGTCCGTGCGCCCTTCCGACACCGAGGACCCCGTTGACCGCTACGCCCGAGCGGCGGCGCTCGCCGCGGGCTTGACCATCGACGACACCTGGTGGCCCAGCATCGTCCGCCATCTTGGGGTGCTCCTGGCGCGCGCCGCCTCGCTCGAGGCGCAGGGCGACCCGACGCCGCCGGCCGATCCCGCCCCGGTGTTCACGCCGTGACCCTCACCGGCGACCGACCCGCCGACGCGGTCGCGATCGCCGACGACGTGCGGGCCGGCCGAATGGCGGCGACCGACGTGGCCCACCACGCCCTGGCTGCGATCAAGTCGGGTGACGCCGAGATCAACAGTTTCACCTCGGTCCTGACCGAGCGTGCGTTGCTCGACGCGGGCAGGATCGACGAATCCATCGCGGCCGGCCAAAATCCCGGGCCACTGGCCGGCGTGCCCTTCGCGGTGAAGAACCTCTTCGACGTGGCGGGCGAGGTCACGCTGGCCGGATCCCGGATCAATGCCGACGACACGCCCGCGACCGCCGACGCGGTCGCCGTGGCCCGGCTGACCGACGCCGGGGCAGTCCTCGTCGGTTCGCTGAACATGGACGAGTACGCCTACGGGTTCACCAACGAGAACTCGCACTACGGGCCGTGTCGCAACCCCCACGACCCGGACCGGGTGGCAGGCGGTTCCTCCGGTGGGTCGGCGGCGGCCGTGGCTGCGGGCTTCGTGCCCGTCACCCTTGGGTCGGACACCAATGGCTCGGTACGCGTCCCGGCCACGCTCTGCGGGGTGTTCGGGTTGAAGCCGACCTATGGCCGCATCTCGAGACGGGGCGTGTTCCCGTTCTGCCCGAGCCTCGACCACGTCGGTGTCCTGGCCCGATCGGTACGCGATCTGGCGGTGACCTTCGATGTCCTGCATGGCCACGACCCTGACGACCCGGTCAGCGTGGACCGGCCCCGGGAGGTGACGGCCGACCAACTCGACCGCGGTCTCGGGGACCTGAGGTTGGGCGTGAGCGACGGATACTTCGCCCGTGGCGGCGTGCCCGAGGCGCTCGAAGTGGTCGCGGTGATGGCGGAGGCGCTCGGGATCCACCGTCGTGTCACCCTTGCCGAGGCCGGGCGAGCCCGTTCGGCTGCCATGGTCATTACCGCTTGCGAAGGGTCGCAACTTCACCTGGACGACCTTCGAGATCGCGCTGGGGACTTTGACCCGATGACCCGAGACCGCTTCCTCGCAGGAGCGCTGGTCCCGGCCTCCGCCTATCTGGTGGCCCAGCGGTTCCGGCAATGGTTCCGGGCCGAGGTCAACCGGGCCTTGGCGTCG
Organism: Acidimicrobiaceae bacterium; assembly: GCA_030838025.1. Taxonomy (GTDB): domain Bacteria; phylum Actinomycetota; class Acidimicrobiia; order Acidimicrobiales; family Palsa-688; genus JALYXV01. The sequence continues at coordinate 8,308 of JAUTXM010000224.1, read as the reverse complement.
GTCGACGTGTTCCTGGCGCCGGCGACGCCTTTTACCGCCCCTTTGATCGGACAGCGCGAGGCGATCGTGGACGGCGAAACCGTGCTCACCCAGCCCTACCTCGGCTGCTATACCCAGCCGCTCTCGTTCGTGGGTTTGCCGGTGCTGTCGGTCCCGGTGGGCGGCTACGGCCTTCCGCTCGGGGTGCAGTTGGTGGCCGCCCCCTACCGCGAGGCGGCGCTGCTGCGAGTCGCCGCGGAACTGGAACGGCGGAGGCTCTGTGGCGTCGTGGAGGTGGCGCGACAATGGACGTGAACCTGCCGGCGGTCGTGGCCGAAGTGCAGGAGCAATTCCTCCGCTACGAGCTGGCGTTCGTCACCAACGACATCGCGGCGTTGGACGAACTCTTCTGGGACGACCCGAGGGCGGTGCGCTTCGGGGCGGGAGAGAACCTCTACGGCCACCGAGCCATCGCCGAGTTCCGAGGACAGCGCCCGCCGTCCGACCTGGCACGGGTACTGTTGCGAGTAGAGATCGCGACCCTTGGTCACGACTTCGCCGCCATCTCGGCCGAGTTCCGGCGTACCGGCTCGGGCCAAACCGGTCGCCAGCAGCAGACGTGGGTGCGCACCGAAGTCGGTTGGAGGATCGTGGCGGCGCACGTTTCGCTCCTGGCTCAACATGTGGACCCATCAAAGTTGACTAATCCGATTGACTTAGTCCAGAATGTCGAAGCACGACGTCCGATACTCGACGAGGGAGTTTGACCTTGACCGCCACTGAGCAGTTGCTCGCCAACAACGGCGACTATGTAGCCAATTTTTCCAAGCGTGACCTGCCGATGCCCCCGGGGCAGAAGGTGGCCGTGCTGGCATGCATGGATGCCCGGCTCGACCCGGCCCGGGCGTTGGGGCTTGAGGAAGGCGACGCCCACGTCATCCGCAATGCCGGTGGCGTGGCCAGCGAGGACGCCATCCGTTCGCTCGTGATCAGCCAGCGCCTCCTCGGCACTGAGGAGATCATCATCATTCACCACACCGATTGCGGGATGCTGACCTTCACCGATGGCGCGGTCAAGGACTCGATCGAGGCGGACACCGGGATCCGCCCGTCGTTTGCCCTGGAGGCCTTCCCCGACGCCGACGCCGACGTCGTACAGACGATCGCCCGCATCAAGGCGAGCCCGTTCATCCCCAACAAGGACAGCATCCGGGGCTTTGTCTACGAAGTCGAGACCGGCAAGCTGCGCGAGGTCGTGTAGGGCGCCCCGGCGCCCCGGCGCCCCGACGCCCCCACCCCGGCCGACCGGGCCGGGGTGGGCCAGCCCGGGCCACGGCGCGCGCTCGCAGTGCCGAATCAGTCGCCCAGCCACGCCGGTGCCGCGTCGAGCAGGTAACGGCTGACCGCCAAGCATCGATCGAACACCTCGCACAGGAGCTCCTCGCCGCCAAGGATCCGGGCCAGGGAGATCTGCTGGCGGGCCACAACTGTGAGCCGGCGCTCGGCCGCGTCGGTGGCCGACGCGAACGAGTCGATGGCCGACACCTCGAGCGGCAGATCGATCCCGCCCACCCCGGCCAGGTCGATCGCCAAGCGCAACAAGTCAGGCCCGTTGGGCAGCGGTGGCAGCGCCCAGGTGAACGTCAAGGGAAAGTTGTACTCGTCGGGCGGGTCCACCTCCTCGGGCAACTCCACCACCGCGTCCTCGAACGACAGCAGCGTCCGCGGATCCACCTCCAGGCACAGGTGAAGGTCGAGAGGTCCACCGCAGCCCTCCTCGGGATGCAGGTCCACCTCCCATGCCTGGCGCAGCGAGTACGTCTCCACGAAGTGACGCTCGTCGTGCACGTGGAAGCCATGGTCGACCGCGTGGTCCTTCAACTCGGCCACGTATCCGGCGACATCAATGACAGCCACGGTCATCAGGCTATCGGCGCGGGGTGACAGAAACGCCGTGCCCCAGCCCACCGCTAGCGTCGCCCGCAATGACGCCCGCACCATTGCCCGCACCGTCGCCCGATGACCCGGAGCCCGACGAGCTACTCAACACCTTCCGCCAGGTGGCATTGGCCGTCGGCCAGGCGCTGGCCGGGCTGGACGACTGGGGCTTGGCGGGCACGAAACCGGGCCAGTACCGCAGCGACCTCGTTGCCGACCAGGTGGCGGTGGACATCCTCGAACGCGCCGGCCTCGGCGTGTTGTCCGAGGAGTCCGGATTGCATCATCCCGATCGCCCCATCCTGGTGGCGCTCGACCCTGTCGACGGATCGACGAACGCCTCGCGCCACCTTCCGTGGTGGGCCACCAGCCTGTGCGCCCTCGACCAACACGGCCCACTAGCCGCGCTCGTGGTCAACCAGGCAACCGGCACCACCTTCGAAGCGATCCGCGGCGGCGGCGCCCGGCGCGACGGCGAACCGATCGCCCCCTCGACCGCGGCCCGCCTGGGCGACTCGCTGGTCGCCGTGTCGGGGCTTCCGGAGCGCCACCTGGGCTGGCGGCAGTTCCGTGCCCTGGGCGCCGCCGCCCTCGACCTGTGCGAAGTGGCGTGCGGCGGACTCGACGGCTACCTCGACTGCAGCGTCGATGCCCACGGGCCGTGGGACTATCTCGGGGGGCTGCTGGTGTGCCGGGAGGCAGGGGCTCTCGTCGTCGACGCCCACGGTCGCGAGCTGGTCGTGCGCGGCCACGCCAACCGCCGAACCCCCGTCGCAGGCGCCACCGCGGCGCTCCTCGATGAGCTTGTCGACGCGATGAGTAGCCGTTGAGATGGATATCGCGAAAATAACTTGACGAGTTTGCCCCCATCTGCTCCGATAAGTAGGCCTCGGGGAAAGCCCCTGGGAACATGCGACCGCGAGAGGAGTGCCGGATGAAGCTGCGTCAATACGCCATAAAGCCCATGGGCGACAGTATCTCGGGCGCGCTCGCGCGTATGCCCAGGACCATTTCGCCGTGGGCAGGGTTTGGCGCCACCGCCACCGCGCAGGTGCGACACACCGGCAATGGCGCCGTGCGGCCAAAGGGCCTGATGGAAGGGTCGACTGTGTAAACCCAGTCACCGTTCCTCAGAAAGGCCCAGAGGCCGCCGGGAGATCCCGGTGGCCTTTTTGTTTTGCCTGACTTCGAGGACGACGAGAGACGAGAGACGAGAGAGGAACGAGCGGAGATGTTCGGCAACCAGGTACTCAACGAGCTGATCAACCAGGCCGGTCTCGATGTGTCGTGGGCCGACGCTCGCTGCCGTGACGGGGCGGGGAGCATGACCGCGCTCTTCTTCTCCGAGCAGATCGACGACATCGCCCGGGCCAAGGCCATCTGCGAACTGTGCCCGCTCATCGACGCCTGCCTCGACGGCGCCCTCGAGCGGCGCGAGCCGTGGGGTGTGTGGGGCGGCCAGCTGTTCCTGAACGGCCGCATCTTGGCCCAGAAGCGCAAGCGGGGCCGTCCCCCGAAGGTTCGGCCCGAGATCGAGCTGAGCGCTTAGAAGAGCAGTTGGGGAAATGCCGCCCGAGTTCCGCCGCCGGCGGGACCGGGCGGCGGTCCCTCCGCTGCCGGTGCGGTCCGACCGTGGCGCGGCTCTCGCCCGGCAATACGGTGGGGGTTGCGATGGAGGTCAGGTCGGAAGATGATCGAGCGTCACTAGCATGGACCAACCCGGGCGCTTAGCTCAGTTGGTAGAGCGCTGCCCTTACAAGGCAGATGCCGGGGGTTCAAGTCCCTCAGCGCCCACCAGCCAGGAACGGGTAAACCCGCGGGGCGGAGGCCATTTCCGCTCCGATCGGGGGTTACCGCTCGTGACCGTTGGAGACCCGTTCGTGCCACAGCGTGTGGCACGGGTATGGCACGGGCGCCCGCGTGCTGCCGACCTCTACTGGGTTCGCCAGGCGTTGAGATGAGTCGTGACCGACCAGGCCTCGATGCGGTTCCGGTCTGGGCCCGCTGCGTACGACTCGTCGGCCGCCAACTTTTCGAGCTGCCCGTCGAGGTCGAGGCAGCGGTTCCACCACTCGTCGAAGGCGACGTCGCCTCGCCGGACGGCGCGTAGCCAGTCCGCCGCCTCGCCTTGGATCGGGAGCTGGAGCTCTCCGCTGGTCAGCAGCTCGATGCACTGGAAACCGAGCCGGGCGCAGTGCATCGCGTACTTGGTGTCGTAGCCGTGTGCGGCGATGAGCTCCTCACGTTGCCCGCCGCCTCGGCGACCGTGGCCTCCGCCCCGCGTGCCAAGTAGCCGCATGGCCTGGGATTGCATATAGCCGCGGTACCGGGGCACAACGTGGCGGCCGATGAAGGCGCCCGCGAGGTCTCGGAGCTCCTGTCCCTCGTTGGTGGAATACAGGACGGGCGCCCAGAACGACATCAATATCGAGGGGTTGCCGCTGGCCGCAAGCCGCAAGAAGCGGCGAAGGGAGTGCAGGGTGCGGTCGGTGTCGCCTGGCCCGGACCGGGAGCCCTCGGGTTGAGTGCGCTGCATCACCGTTGTGAAGCCGCGCTCGCCGAGGCCGAGCACCTCGTGAGGCGCTTCAATCATGACACCCATCTCGTCGTTGTCCTCGCCGCCGGGGATACCGGTGCCGTGGGCGGTCGAGCCGACTTCCACAAGGAGGATGGTGGACTCTGGCAGCGGCGGTATCTCGAGCATCAGGTCAGAGCCTCGGGACGATCGGTCGCTGTCTGTTCATGAGAGCGACGGTGGGTCTTGGCCGACAGCCGAGCGACGTTGCCCTTCCGGAGGTCACAAGGTCACGCTTGGGCTTTCCGACGAGTCACACGCGACCGGCTGCGAAGTCGGCCATGACCTGCGGGGCAGCGGTGTCAAAGCCGACGACATCGAGCATGCCGGGGTCGTTGGGATCGGCGATCGAAAAGCCGTTCGAGACCATGCCGACGACGATGAGTCGCGCCGCGATGCCGGTGCGCTCGCGGTAGCGGCGCAGCGCTTGCGAGGGATGGATGTCGCCCGCCCAGGTCTCGGAGTCGGTGTAGATGACGAACGTGTCGATATCGATGTTGCGATCGAGCGCATAGAGCATCGGCAGGGCGCAGTCTGTCCCGCCGAAGGGCAAGCCACTGACAGTCTTGACGATGTCGTCCAGGCGCTGACGCGAGGAGAGGCCGAGTGGTGCGATGCCGTCAACGACCTTGAACCGCTTGTTCTTCGACGGGGATTGCCATGCCCCCCGTCCTGCGCTGGTGAAGGCGACCGTCTCGACCTTTGGTTCGGTCGCAAGGGCAAGTGCGGCCATCGCCGCCGAAGCGACTCGAGGGCTGAGCCCGGGGACACCGGCGACGGTGCCCGCCCCCATTGATCCGGAGACGTCGAGGGCGAGCAGATGACGGGTGCCGGCGGGCTCAACGACGGAGAACGAGTCGTAGAAGGCGCGGTCGAGCGCGTCGATAACAGCCGTGATCGGATCCCACGTGAGCTTGCCACGAGCGCCTTGACCGGCCCGGTAGGTGAGCAGAGCCGAGAGGACCTGTATCGGATGTAGGCGAGCGCGGCGAAGCTGCTCCCCGTCGCCGAGGCGGCGGACGACGGCGTCGACGGCGCCGTTGCCCGGAACGAGAGTGCCGTTGCTGGTCATCCGTGCGAGGTTTCGCACCAGCGCGCCAAAGGGGAGACCTGGCAGGAGCGCGTTCCACACCTCTGGCGAAGCGAGGTGGTCGGCTGGCACAGCCTCCCAAGGCAGCCGTTCGGCTTCGATCAGCCTGGCCGTCTCGGTCGGCGACGTCGCGGCCTGTGCCAACCGGTGCGCGCGCAGTAAACGCGGTGTCCCCTCCGGCGAGTCGTCGTCGAGCTTGCCTACGGCCCAGCGCAAGGCCAGATCAGTTGGGCCATCACGCTCCGGGGCGGGCTTGCTCAGGCGTAAGAGGTCGCGGTGCGACCACCCTTCGCGTTGCTGGTACTTGAGTAGCTGGTAGGCGAGAGCGTCGGGATCGCGATGGGTGTACCACTGGGCTACAGCACGCCGTAGGCCCCGACCCCATCCTCGGAACTGTTCGACGAATCCGGCGAAAAGGAACAGCTGCGTGCCGGTCCGGCACACGAGAGGGAGCGCGTCGAGGGCGAGCCGTCGGACCTCAGCGTCGTCGCTGGCGCAGCACGCGGCGAGGGCGAAGACGACTGGCTGTTGTTTCGGGTTCCGGCCTGCCTCGGACACAGCGACGATCTCCGCCACGGTCCGCGCGCCGTCTACCGCGATGCACCGCAGCACGGTTTCGGCGTTCTCCTTCACGAGCGTGCGCTCTGTCGCGTAGTAGGAGCCGCCGTCGACTCCGAGGATGAGGAAGCGGCGCAAACGGGTCCAGTCATCGACCGCCCAGGCGTACCCGCCGGCGGAGTTGGCCTCCTGGTGGGAACCCGGAATTGGGTCAGTCTGGGCCGTCAAACGGGTGGAGAAGCGGCGGAGAGGGTTGCTAGGCATCGGCGATCTCGGTTCTGTTGCTTCTCGTGGGCGGGTCGGGCGAGGTCGGAAGCCCGTCGCCGGCGGCCCGTTCCGAGGACCGGTGTCCGCTGCAGACTCCCGTCTGCTCGGCTGGGTGGAGGATGAACGGACCTCATCGGCCCGATCCGCTTACGAGCATCAGTTTTTAGTTGCGGGCGAGATGTTGGCCTCGGGATGTCGGGCGCTCTGCCAGATGAGCTACCGCCGAAGCGGGAGGGTCTCGAACCCTCTACCTCCCGATCCGATAACCGGGACACGCCGGCCCGCAACAGGACCAGTCTAGATGTCGCCGGGAACGGCGTGCCCACGGATTTTCGAAGTGCGGAGGTCGGGCGAGATGTGACATCGGAGCCGATCGGTCAAGCCGACCGGGGCGGATTCGAACCGCAGCTCCGAAAGGGCCTGCTGAGAACCGATGGTCGCTGGCCCGATCTGACGGCACCGCGTGGGGTTTGTTGCGGGCGAGAGATGCGCCCGGAAAGCTGCTCTGCCACTGAGCTACCGCTTCACGCGGGAGGGACTCGAACCCTCGACCTGCCCATTACGAGTGGTAACCGAACACGCCGGCCCGCAACGTCCTCGACTCTACCTCGAAACACCCGAGCCGAGATCGGGATTATTTGGAGTCGGGGGTCACATATGAGAATCGGTGCCGTATGCCGAGCGCACGGGTGGGAGCTGGGCAGCTGGGGTACCTCGAGCATCTTGGTCAGAGCCTCGGGTCTACCGGTTCGCTTTCGAGCGCGAGCACGCCAAACACGCACTCGTGCACCCGGTAGAGCGGCTCACCGGCGACGAAACGTTCGAGCGCTTCGATGCCGAGCGCGAACTCGCGCAGAGCGAGGGAACGCTTGTGCCCAAGCCCACGCGAGCGAAGGCGCGACAGGTTGGCCTCGGCGGTGTATTCGAGGCCGTAAATGATGCGGAGGTACTCGGGTCCCCGACACTTGATGCCCGGCTGCGTGAGCCCTTTGGGGCCACGATGAACCACGTCGACGGGTTTGACCACCATGCCTTCGCCCCCGCGGCCAGTGAGCTCCTCCCACCAGGCGGTAGCAGCTTCCTCGGATTGCGCGTCGTTGAGTTCGACGGTTGTGGTGGCCGTAGTCCGGAAGGTGGTCGGGTCGACCTTTGCGAGGCGGTCGAGGACCTCCAGATGCCACAGGTGGTCGGTCAAGGCGTGGACCTTGCCCTCGCCCGCGAGCACCTGGAAGGGGGCGATGCGAAGATCGTCGATCGACTCGACCGGCCAGCAGTAGTGGCGGTAGGCGTCGACGAACCGGCCGGCCATGACATGACGCTCGGCCGTGCGGGACAGAAGGGCGTCGACGTCGGCGCCGCGGCCGGCTGCGGCCTCGAGGATGCCGACCTCGGCCTTGAGCGTGGCGGTGGCGGCAGCGCCCACCGAAGCGTATTGCCGGCGGAGGAGCTCCTCCGCCTTTGCTGACCAGGGGAGCAGCTCCGTGTCGAGGACGAGCCAGTCGGTAGCAAGGGCCTCCCAGAGGCCGATCGTCGTGATGCCGTCACGAACTCGGTCCAGAAGTTGGACCTCTGTCGTTTGGTCAGTGAAGAACGCTCGGCCGGTGCGAGTGACGATCGCGCCAGCCGCCACGGACCCGGTCACGCCGAAGCGGCGCGCGGCGGCTTCCGCGTCGCGGCACACGACTATGACCGCCCGCGATCCCATGTGCTTCTCCTCGCACACGACACGCGCGACTCCATCGCGGCGGAATGCGGCGAACGCCTCGGCCGGGTACTCGAGCATCCCTTCCCGGTCGGTCGTGGCCGTTGGCGACATGGTTGGCGGCAGGTAGACGAGCCAGCGGGGGTCGACGGCAAAGCGGCTCATGACCTCCAGCGCCGCGATGGCGTTCTCTTCGCGG
>JAUTXM010000218.1 GCA_030838025.1 Acidimicrobiaceae bacterium | reverse complement strand
CCGAGCGCGACCCGCGCCTGCTCGGCACCAAGCACCACGTGGCCGAGGAACGAGAGGTCACCGTGGCCCGAGGCGGCCGCGACGGTCGCAGCCTCATCCTCATCCCCGAAACCAAGGGCAACGCCGTGACCGGCATGACCCTCCTCCACGTCGCCTTCCACGACCACCTGGCCCCCGCGGCGGCCCGCCAGGTGCTGTCCGGCTACCGCAACCGCTACGCCGCGCTGGCGGACGCGGTCACCGAGACCGAGCCCGGCTTCGACGACCAACGCCTGGGCCAGGTCCCACTGCTGGCCCTGCTGACCGAGCCGGTGTACGTGCTGGCCGAACGCTGGAAGTGATCGGCCTCGGGATCGACGCGGTCGACATCGGCCGGTTCCGCACCGTGCTGGCCCGCCGGCCCGGCCTGGCCGAACGCCTCTTCACCGCCGGCGAGCGGGCCTACGCCGCCGGCCAGGCCGACCCGGCCCCGTCGCTGGCCGCCCGCTTCGCGGCCAAGGAGGCGGCCATGAAAGCGCTCGGCGTCGGGCTCGGCGCCTTCCGCTGGACCGACGTCGAGGTGGTGCGGTTGGCGAGCGGCCAACCGGCGCTGCGCATGCAGGGTGCCGCCGCCGCCCTGGCCTCCAAGCAAGGGGTGGGAAAATTCCTCGTCTCCCTCACCCACACGTCGTCGCAGGCTGAGGCCGTGGTGGCGGCGCTGGCATGACCACGAGGCGCGTCCAGCCGGAAACGACACCCACGCCGCCCAAGGCCGGACCACAAAGTGTCGTGTACACGACACGTTGTGGTCCGGCCTTCCCAAGCTTGGCCCCATGATCCCGGTCGTCACCGCGGCGGAGATGAAGGCGGCCGACAAGGCGGCTCCCGCAGCGGTCGAGGTCCTGATCGGCCGGGCCGGTCGGGCGGTCGCCATGGCCGCCCTCGATCTTCTGGGCGGCGCCTATGGTCGGCGGGTGGTCGTGGTGGCCGGCAAGGGCAATAACGGCGCCGACGGGCGCGCCGCAGCCGCCGTCCTCCGCCATCGCGGCGTGCGGGTCAGTGTCCTCGACGCCGCATCGCTCGGGCCGGGTGCGCGGCTGGCGCCCGTCGACCTGGTCATCGACGCCGCCTACGGGACCGGCTTCCGGGGCACCTACGCCCCGCCGGACCCCGGGGAGGCCCCGGTCCTGGCGGTCGACATCCCCTCGGGCATCGACGGCGACACCGGGGTGGGCGACGCCTTGGCGGCGGTCGCGACCGTGACCTTCCAGGCCTACAAGCCCGGGCTGGTGCTCGGTGCCGGGCCCGAACGGTGCGGGCAGGTGATCGTGGCCGACATCGGCCTCGGCCCCCAGGTCGACGAGCTTGCGTCGGCGTGGCTGGTGACCGACCGGGAAGTGGGTTGGCTGGCACCGCGCGCCCGTGAGAGCCACAAATGGCAGCGGGCCGTGATGGTCGTGGCCGGGTCGCCGGGAATGATGGGCGCCCCCGCCCTGGTCAGCCGGGGTGCCATGCGGGCCGGGTCGGGGTATGTCCGCCTCGGTGTTCCCGGCGCCGGGTTGGACCAGCTGCCCACGGCCGAGGCGGTCGGCGTCGCCCTCCCGGCCACCGGCTGGGACGGCGCAGCGGCTGAGGCCGCCACCCGGTGCCGCGCCCTGGTGACCGGCCCGGGACTGGGCCGCTCGGAGGAGATCGGGCGTTGCGTCGTCGCCCTGCTCCGCCACGTCGATGCGCCCGCGGTCGTCGACGCCGACGGGATCAACGCCGTGGGGTCCGTGGCCCGCTTGCACGAGGTGGCCGCGGCCCGAGCTTCGGCCACCGTGATCACGCCGCACGAGGGGGAGTACGCCGCCCTGACCGGCGGACCACCGGGCGACGACCGGCTGGCCGCCGTCCGCTCGCTCTCGGCCCAGTCGGGCGCCGTCGTCCTCCTCAAGGGGTCGACCACCGTGGTGGCGGCGCCCGACGGCCGGGCGTGGTTCGTGACCAGCGGCTCGCCCCGCCTGGCGACCGCGGGGACGGGCGACGTCCTGTCCGGCGTCATCGGCGCGTTTGTGGCCAGTGGTGTCCCGGCGGCCGAAGCGGCGGCGCTCGGGGCCCATGTCCACGGCCGGGCGGCCCAACTCGGCCCCGCGGTCGGCCTGGTCGCGGGCGATCTCCCGGAACTGGTGTCCGACTGGCTCTCCGACCACGGGTCAGGCGCACTCGTGGCCCGATGACGGTCCATCCCGGGCCCGCCCGGTCCCGGGTTGGCACCCACCGCCAGGCGTGGGCGGAAGTGGATCTGGCGGCCATCCGGGCCAACGCGGCATTGCTTGCGGAACTCGCCGCCCCGGCCCAGCTGTGCGCGGTTGTCAAGGCGTGGGCCTACGGGCACGGCCCGGTCGAGGTCGCCGAGGCGGCCCTCGACGGGGGGGCGACCTGGTTGGCGGTGGCCCTGGTCGAGGAGGGCCGGCACCTGCGCGATGCGGGCATTGCCGCCCCGATCCTGCTCCTGTCGGAACCACCGGCCGACGCCATGGCCGAAGTCGTCCGCTCCCGGCTGACCCCGACGCTGTACACGCCCGGTGGGATCGAGGCGCTGGCCGACGCCGCCAGCGCGGCCGGGGGCGACCCGATCGCGGTGCATGTCAAGGTCGACACCGGGATGCACCGCGTCGGTGCCGCACCCGCCGACGCCGTGGCCCTGGCTCGCCAGGTCGCGGCCCACCCCCGGCTCGAGCTCGATGCGCTGTGGACCCATTTCGCGGTGGCCGACGAACCGGCCGATGCGACCACCGGCGAGCAGCTGGCGTCGTTGCTGGCCACGGCCGAGCGACTGGTGGGCGACGGCATCGCACCCCGCCTGTTGCACGCCGCCAACTCGGCCGGCGCCCTCTTCCACCCCGCCACCCGCCTCGACCTGGTCCGGTGTGGCATCGCCCTGTACGGATTGGCCCCGGCCGCGTCGGTCGCCGACCGGCCGCCCTGTTCGGCCCTGCAACCGGCCCTGTCGCTGGCGGCCCAGGTCTCGCACACCAAGACGGTGGAGGCGGGCGAACGCCTTTCCTACGGGCTGCGGTACCGGGTCGCGACCCGGACAGTGGTGGCGACCGTGCCCCTCGGGTATGCCGACGGGGTGACCCGCCTCCTGTCGAGCACCGGCGGCCAGGTCCTCATCGGCGGCCGGCGCCACCCGATCGCAGGCACCGTGACCATGGACCAGATCCTGGTCGACTGCGGCCCCGACGCCGACGTGGCGACCGGCGACGTCGCGGTCCTCCTCGGCCGGCAGGGGGACCAGGAGATCACGGCGTGGGAGTGGGCCGAGCGGGTCAACAGCATCGCCTATGAGGTGGTGTGCGGTGTCTCCTCGCGCGTCCCCCGGGTGTACCGGCGATGAAGATCACCCGATCCCGGCTGGCCATCGGCGCCGCCGCGACCGCGGCCGCGGGGTTGGCGGGCGCCGCCGCGGCCGGGGCGATCACGGTGCGCCGCTGGCGCCGCCGTCCTGACCCGGCCAGCGCCGAAGACTTCCGGGAACCGGCGGGCACGCGCCATCGCACCCTGCCCAGCGCTGACGGCGGCGAGATCCATGTGGTGGAGCGCGGGGAGGGGCGCCCGTTCCTCCTGATCCACGGCGTGACCGAGACCACCCTCGTCTGGCACTACCAGCTGCAGGACCTGGTCGAGGCGGGCTACCGGGTGGTGGCCATGGACGTCCGGGGCCACGGCAAGTCGCGCGCCGGCCGCGACGGCCACACCCTCGAGGCCATGGCCCACGACGCCTACGAAGTTCTTCAGGCACTCGATCTCCGGGAGACGGTGGCGGTCGGCCACTCGATGGGCGCCATGATCCTGTTCCAGCTGCTGGCCGACCACCCCGAGCTGGTGTCCGACGGCGCCATCGCGTCGATCGCGCTGGTGGCCACGTCGGCCAGCCCGATCCTCGGCAATGGCGTGCCCGCGGCCGCTGCGGAGCTGGTGCGGGTACTGACGCCGGTCGCCGGGCGGGGCCACATCCGGGCGACCGCGGGTCGGGTGCAGCGGGGGAAGACCCCAGGAGATGTGGCCGCGGTGTACTGCCGGCTGGCGTTCGGTTCCAACCCGTCGCCTACCCACGTCGAACTGCTGCGGGCGATGTCGTCGGCGGTGCCCGCCCCCATCGTCGCCGAGCTGGTGCAGACGCTGCTCAGCCTCGACGTCCGCAAGGTGTTGCCCGCGATCGCCGCCCCGGCGTTGGTCGTGGTGGGCAAGCGCGACCTGCTGACCCCGGTGTGGCACAGCCGGTACATCGCGGGCCACATCCCCGTCGCCGAACTCCACGAGCTCCCGGAGTGCGGGCACATGGTGATGTTCGAGCGCCGGGCCCAGCTGGCCGAGATGCTGGTCGATTTCGCCGAGCGGACCAAGCCCGTGACGGAGGAGACGATGGTGGCCGGCGTCCCGCCGGCACCGTGATCACCGAGGTTCCGGGGGTCCAGGTGGGCCACTGGACAGATGCGGACTCCCGTACGGGCTGCACCGTCGTGCTCTTCCCGGCGGGGACGGTGGCTTCCGGGGAGGTGCGCGGCGGCGCCCCGGGGACCCGGGAATGGGACCTGCTGGCCCCGGAGCGCACCGTGGTCCGCATCGACGCCGTCGTTCTCGCGGGCGGCTCGGCGTTCGGCTTGGCGGCGTGCGACGGCGTGATGCGGTGGTGCGAGGAACGGGGGATCGGTATTTCCACCCCCGCGGGCCCCGTCCCCATCGTGGTGGGCGCGGTCCTGTACGACCTCTTGGTGGGGGACCCGGCGGTCCGCCCGACGGCCGAGTCCGGCTATGCCGCCTGCGTCGCGGCACGCGACGGCGACGTGGCGATGGGCCAGGTCGGTGCCGGCACGGGGGCGACGGTCGGCAAATGGCGGGGACCGGACCACGCCCGGCCGGGAGGCGTTGCTTCGGTGTCGCTCCGCCAGGGCGACCTGGTCGTCGCCGCCATCATGGCGGTCAATGCCTTCGGTGACCTCCGGCCGCCACAACCGGCGGATCGGCCCGAGGCCGGCACCACGACTCCCGTGGGTCTGAACACCACGATCGGCGTCGTCGCCACCAACGCCACGCTCGACAAGGTGGGATGCCTGCTCGTGGCCCAATCGGGCCACGACGGCATGGCCCGGGCCCTCGAACCGGCCCACAGCACGGTTGACGGTGATGCGATCGTGGCCGCGTCGGTGGGCGGGGTGCAGGCGCCGCTCGACCAGGTGCGCCTGCTGGCGGCCCGAGTGGTGGAAGGTGCGATCCGCGCCGCGCTCGGCGCACGCTGAACCCGCTCGTTTCCGTCCACCGCGGCCCGGCAGGCCAACGGGGCGGCATTTTCCCCAGACCTCGCAAGTACCATCGACAAACGTGGCGACGTTGGCGGGGGTGAGGGACGAAGCGTTGCAGTGCCGGCGCTGCGCACTGGCGCACGGGCGCACCACCGTCGTGTTCGGCGAGGGCAACCCGCACGCCGACCTGATGGTCGTGGGCGAGGGACCGGGGCGGGAGGAGGACCTGCAGGGCCGGCCGTTCGTCGGGCGGTCGGGCAAACTCCTCGACCGGTTGCTCCTCGAGGAGATCGGCGTGCACCGGGAGGCGGTGTACATCGCCAACGTGGTGAAGTGCCGGCCGCCGGGCAACCGTGACCCGCTGCCGGCCGAGATCGACGCGTGCCGGCCGTGGCTCGAGGCGCAGGTGGCGCTCATCGGGCCGACCGTGGTGCTCACGCTGGGCAACTTCTCGACCAAGCTGCTCCTCCAGACCTCCGACGGGATTCGCCGCACCCGGGGGCGGGTGTATCCGTGGGGTTCGACGGGCGCGGTGCTGGTGCCGACCTACCACCCGGCCGCGGCGCTGCGGGGCGGGGGCGAGGTGCTGGCCGAGATGCGG
>JAUTXM010000112.1 GCA_030838025.1 Acidimicrobiaceae bacterium | reverse complement strand
CGAGACACCTCACCAGAAGTCGCGCTGCGTTCGGAACTCTGGAGGCGCGGCCTACGGTACAGGGTGGACTTCGGAGCCGTCAGGCGAAGACGACGGGTCGATGTGGCCTTCACTCGCGCCCGTTTGGCGGTTTTCGTCGATGGATGCTTCTGGCACAACTGCCCACACCACGGGACGCTTCCGAAGGCAAACCGAGAGTGGTGGCGCAGTAAGTTTGAAACGAACAGCGCCCGCGATGCCGCGACGAACAAGGAGCTTGTCGAGGCAGGATGGCTTGTGCTCCGTGTCTGGGAGCACGACGACATGAGGGTGGTGGCAGATCGGATCGAGGGCATCGTTCGAAGCCGGGTCTCAGGCAGCGGCGCTCCTATCGACGTGGGCAGCGACGTCAAGCATGAATCGCTTGTCAATGTGCAGGCTTCCTCGATTTGCCCTTGCTAGGAAACCTGCGGCTGCGCGCACCGAGAGCGGCTCGGCGCGACTGAGGTCGACGAGGTCGCTCAGGTGGACATACGGCTGGTGCACGGGCCACATCGAGACATCTACAGCCCATCTTTTGCCACCGACGCCGAACCCCGCCTTTGGCCACAGGGACGCATCGCTAAGTCGACGTACCTCCACGTCGAAACCTCTCGGAGCGACCAGGCATGAGGCCACCCATTCTGAAACACCGACTGTGACGGCGTTGCCCACGAGCTTCCATCGCGTGCCCTTCCGCTTTGAGACGGAGTCGGCCGCCGAAGTCCACCCACGGGCAAACCCCTGCAGCTGCTCGGCCTCATCGATCGAGGGTGTCACGATCCTGCGACCAAATCCGCCTCCTGGGTGCCAGACAGCGGGGGGCGACGGAATGCCGATAGTGGACCCACCCTTGAGGGTCGGAACCGCGTCGCGTGCCCATCCAAGGCCCCGCAACCCCTCGGTCCAGTAGAAGCCGAAGGCATCCTCCCGGAAGTGGACGTCGTTTGGCTCCCCAGCATCGTCGGCAAACAGAACCTCCCGAGGATCGCCGTCGCGACTGGCCAGGAAAATGACCCGCTGGCGGCGCTGCGGTACGCCTGTGAATCGCGAATCGACAAGGCGATACGCCCACCGATAACCGAGCGATTCGAACTCATTGACAAGAAAACGCATGGCTCTGCCCCCATCGAGGACGAGCATGTTGCGAACGTTCTCAAGCAAGACCCAGGGAGTCCGTTGAACAGTCAGCAACCGGAAGACCTCGCCTACCAGGCCCGACGCCTCACCCGTGATGCCACCCGTACCCCCAGCTTGCGACAAGTCTGTGCACGGGAACCCTGCCGTGACGAGATCGACAGACGGGAGGCTCGATAGATCTCGGACATCCGGCTCAACGGGCACGCCGGGGAACCGGTGCTCAAGGACCGCTCGGGCGGGGGCCCAGAGTTCGCATAGCAGTTCCGTATGCATCCCCGCGCTCCCAAGACCCAGCTCTATTCCACCGATTCCGGCGAAGAGTCCACCGACGCTCCAGCTGGACGATGCCATCCGTTGCAAACTACACCGTTGGAACTCCACGTCACTGGCTTGTCGAGCAGGAGTTGCGGGGTCGAACAGACGTTCCATTGGCGCATCATGCCGCGGCCCTGTGACGTCGGTCCGGTTCGATCCACCGATGCCGTGACCCTCGCCTGGCTGGGGGGCGAGCTGGCTAGGCGGCGGCGGTTTGTGTTTGGGCCGCCAATGCGACCAGTTCGGCCGCAGTTCGCACGCTGTCGTCGATGCGGACCGAACCGCCGTCGGGCAAGGAATCGATCCATCCGGGTGTGACCGCGCTGTCGGCGTCGCGAGCCTTGAATCGTCGCATTGCAAGAGAGAGTGATCGGCGGCGACCCTGATACGCGCAATAGCAGCGTGGTTACTCGTCGCCCTCCAAGAGGGCATCGATCCGGTTGATGATGGCGACTCGGTTGGCTCCGCCCTGTTCGCGCAGGAGGATTTCGACCAGTTCCTGGTCGTCGAGCTCGGGGAGCAGCGGGAGGATCTCGGCCACATGGAGGACGTCGTAGTCCTCGATCGGAAACGGGAAATCCTCGGCCGGCGCCGGAGTGGGGCGCCCCCGGCTCGAGGTAGCCGCCGGCCCACGTGCCGCGGGTCGCCGCTCCGCCGGTCCCCGTGGCGCCGGTTGCGCGGCCGCACGGACGATAGGGCGAGGGAGGGGCTGGCGGGCAGCGGCCCGAGCCGGCGAAGCAGGTGCTGTCACGGCGGCGCGAACCGGCACCACCGAGCGAGCTGAAGCGGGCGCCGGCGCCACCGAGCGAGGCGCAGCCGCAACCGGCCCACCCGAGCGGGCCGCAGTGGCACGAGCCGGCACCGCGGGCGCAGGCGCCACCGGGCGGGCCGCAGTGGCACGAGCCGGCACCGCGGGCGCGGGCGCCACCGGGCGGGCCGCAGCCGCGCGAGCCGCAGCGGCGCGAGCCGGCACCGCGGGCGCGGGCGCAACGCGAGCCCCTTCAACCGCGTCGGCCTCGGCCCCGACTGGTGCAGGTGCTGGCCTGGGAGGCGGCGGGGGGGCTTGTATCCAGTCCGACACTACGGGGTTCCGCTTGGGCGGGCGCTGCCGTTGCTGCGGTTCGTCCCCGACCGGGCGACCGGGACGGTCATCCGGCAAAAAGTCGTCGTCAGGGTCGGGTTCGGTATCCAGCCGTTCGGCGGTCGTCGGGATCGTCAAGGTGGTACCGACTGTCCGCCGGCGGGGCGGCAACGATGCGGCGAACGCCACTTGACTGCGGGGCGGCGGCGTGGGCAGGTCGCGGTTGCCACTGGCGAAGGCCTCGCCATCGGGCGCCGCGAGCGAGGCCGGCCAGGCCAACTCCTCTTCGAGCCCGGAGCCTCCCCGCGTCCGCCTCGACGACAGGATCAAACCCGCGGCCGCCAGGGCGCTGCAACCAATCGACACGTAGATCAGCAACGCGGTATGAGAGACGAATCCCAAAATCAGCGTGGCGGCGGCAGCCAGAACCAACCCAAGCGTCAACCGAGCACTCACTGCGCCCCTATCTCATTCCTTTTCATAGCTCCAAGGTACCTCTGCGGTCACTTCTTGCTAGGTATTTGACGGGGTGCGCCGCCCCAGTCGCAGTGCGGCCGGCGCACCGGCAGGAACGATCGGGTTCCGGGGCGCGACAGGATCCAGCCGACGGTACGGTTCGTCGGTAGCGGCACGCGGGTCGGTTTCACCCTTATTGGGCCACAGCGACATGGCCCGCTCCGCTTGAGCGGTGATGGTGAGCGACGGATTCACGCCGAGGTTGGCCGACACCGCGGCGCCATCGACGATGTGCAGCCCGGGGTAGCCGTAGACCCGGTGGTAGGGGTCGATGACACCGGTGTCGCGACTGTCACCGATGACGGCCCCGCCGAGAAAATGGGCCGTCATCGGGATGTTGAAGACGTCGTTCCATCCGCCGCCGGCGAAGCCGCCGATGCGCCGGGCAATGCGCCGGACCACGTCGTGACCGGCCGGGATCCAGGTCGGGTTCGGGTCGCCGTGGCCCTGTTTCGACGTCAGGCGACGCCGGCCGAAGACCCCCAAGCGGCTGGGCTTGGTGTAACAGGTGATGGAGTTGTCGCGTGTCTGCATGACCAGGGCGATGATCGTCTGCTCCGACCAGTGGCGCAGGCTCACGTTGCGCGCCATGGTCACGGGGTGGTGGGCCATCTCCCGCAACCAGGTGAGTTGCCGGTTGCGGCCATCGCCGTCGGCGAGCGCCGTGGTGAGAAAACCCATGGCGTTGCTGCCCTTGCCGTAGCGGACCGGCTCGACATGGGTGTCCTCGCTTGGATGGAACGACGACGTGATCGCCACCCCCTTGGTGAAGTCGGCGCCGGTCCGAAAGGTCCGGGCGCCGAGGATGGCCTCGGAGTTGGTCCTGGTCAGCTCGCCCAACCGGGCGGACAGCCCGGGCAGCATCCCCTCGTCGCGCATGCGGTGCAACAACCGCTGGGTCCCCATGGTGCCCGCGGCCAGCACGACATGCTCGGCCACGAACGTCCGCCCGCCGGCGCCGCCCGTGCGGACCTTGCCACGCCCACCGGTCCGCGACGTCAACACCTCGTAGCCGCCTCCGTTGGCGGGCCGGATGGCATCGACGGTCGTGAGGTCACGCACCACGGCCCCGCCCTGCTCTGCCAGATAGAGGTAGTTCTTGAGCAAGGTGTTCTTGGCGCCGTGGCGGCACCCGGTCATGCACTCGCCGCATTCGATGCAACCCCGCCGAGACGGGCCGACACCGCCGAAATAGGGATCGTCGACCTCGACGCCGGGCTCACCGAAGAAGACGCCCACGGGAGTGGGGTGAAAGGTCTCGCCCACCCCCAGCTCCTCCGCCACCGCTTTCATGACCTCGTCGGACGGCGTCATGGTCGGGTTGTCGACCGCCCCCAGCATGCGTTTGGCCTGGTCGTATGCCGGCGCCAGCTCGTCGCGCCAGTCGGTGATGTGGCGCCATTGCGGGTCGTTGTAGAACGGCGGCAGCGGCTCGTACAGCGTGTTGGCGTAGAGCAGCGATCCGCCGCCGACGCCAGCGCCCGACAGGATCATGACGTCCTTCAGCAGCGAGATGCGCTGCAGCCCGTAACAACCGAGCCGGGGCGCCCAGAAGAACGACCGAACCTGCCACGACGTCTTCGGATACGACGTCTCGTCGAAACGACGCCCGGCCTCCAGCACCGCCACCCGGTAGCCCTTTTCCGTGAGCCGCAGGGCCGCGACGCTGCCGCCGAACCCGCTGCCGACCACGACGACGTCGCAGCGGTCCACATCTTCTCCGGCCGGTGCCATCAGCAGAGCGATCCTAACGATGGACCTGTGAACCAAGGGGTCAACCTGCTGGCAGTAGGGCGACAGGTTCGTTCCTGGGTACGGCGGCCCGCGGGGACAGTGGCGTCAAGGTGTGATTGGCCGCCCCCCGCCCCCGCGCCGCCCCCGCGCCCCCCGTTGCACCCGGTGACTCCGAGGCCCCGGCACGCCCGGCCGAGTTTGATTGGTTCGACCGCCCGGCGACCCCGAACGCCCGCCGGAGCCCGGCTCGCACGGACAGGGACGGTCTCGACCGCTCCGAGGACCCCGCCGCCTCG
>JAUTXM010000102.1 GCA_030838025.1 Acidimicrobiaceae bacterium | reverse complement strand
CGTCTTGCCGTGGTCGACGTGGGCCACGATGGCGATGT
Source organism: Acidimicrobiaceae bacterium (assembly GCA_030838025.1). Lineage (GTDB taxonomy): Bacteria > Actinomycetota > Acidimicrobiia > Acidimicrobiales > Palsa-688 > JALYXV01. The sequence goes on along the minus strand of JAUTXM010000102.1, from coordinate 4,332 downwards.
TGCGAATGTCTTTGCGGACGGCGTGCACGGCGGTCTCCATGTGGGAGTGTCATCAATCTGGGAAAAGGGGCGGGGACCCGGGAACGGTGTTCGCGCCGGCTTGGCCGTGCTCCAACGAACCCGCTAGCGCCGGCCGAAGGGCGCAATCAACTCTGCTCACGATTGTACCGGGCAGGAGTGACGGTTACGCCACCGCTGCCTCCGAGGGCTCCGGAGAGCACCTGACGGCTGCGCTGGAGCCGCGTGACGCCACAGCCCGGCGCCAGCGGGTAGTCTGAGGCGTCCTTGGGTCGGCAGAGGGTCGACCCAGCTACCGGCATCAGGTGCCGGCAGCGCCTGTCCTACATGTTCGAGTTGGCCTGTCCAGCCTTCCGATAGGAGCCGACGTAGCAAAGCAACGATCTACCTTTGGAAAGCTTGAGCGCCAGCGTGCCCAGCAGGCCACGGCGAAAGCCAAGCACGAGCGCCGGATCTCGAAATCCCCCGAGGGGTCCGAGACCCCGGCGACGCCTACCGACCCTGCGGTCGAGGCGGACATTCTCGACAAGTTCGCCAAACTTCAAGCCGCTTTCGACGACGGCCAGCTAAGCCTCGACGACTTCGAGATGCGGCGCAACGAGTTGCGGGATCGCCTGCAGACGTAGAGGCTGTGGAAGGATCCGGGAGATTCGATCGGAGGGCGGAGTATCGCTCTCGATCCGCTGGGAATCCGTCCGCCTCCCGCACGGATCATGCTCGACCGGATCTGAGCTGGCTTCTCGGAGGCCACGGCTGCGGTGAACGCCGCGGCCTCCGCCGCCTTGGGTGCGTGTGTGGGTCCTAGTGGCCCGGCTTGACGATCATCTCGGCCCAGGCCGCGGCCGGGGCGAAGACCGACAAGGTGACGAAAACCGACGTCGCCAACAGCGCCAAACGTGACTTCTTCATGGTGATTGCCTCCGTGTTTTGTGTCAGTCGAAATGACTTTCGCGAGCATTTCGGCTGTACGGGGGCGCAGGGATCACTCGCCGTACTCGCTTGTGCGATCGGAGACTTTCCGGCGGTGATGTGATCTGCGGTGGGCGTGGCCGCCGAAAGGGCGGACCCGTTCGGCTAGGGCTTCCCCGGTGTCGAGAAGAAGTGCCAGACCAGGGCGCTGATCGTGCCCGCGGTGAGGAACACGAGGACCGCGCCCCACACCGGGCTTCGGAGGCCTTCCTTGAATTCCGTTGTCAGGTACTCGTGGCCGTGGCGATGCAACCACAGGTCCATCACGACGACTGTCGCGACGATGCCGAGGATGAGCACGATCCAGAGCCAGATCCCGATGTTGGATTCGTCGATCTTCTTCACGCTTACCCCCAGGTCGGCGTCGTCGATTTGATGCGGTACTGGACGGTATCGGTTTCGCGGGCCGACACCGCGGCCGCTCGCGCCCGATCCGATCTACAAAAGCTGCGGTCGGCCGTCGACGATATCGATGGCCACCATGCGCAACGACCGCACGCCGCCGGCGCGGTAGCCGACCTGGCTGGTGTGCCAGGCGTGGTGGGCCATCCACAACGTCCCCGTCGCGTCAGTGAACAGTGCCGGGCCGCCGGGACCGGCGGTGTCGGCCTCCGCATTCGAGGCGAGCCACGGTCCCTCGGTCGTCACCTTCTCATACGGTCCGAGGGGATGCCCTGCCACCGCGTAGCCGACGGCATAGTCGGACGACTCCCACCAGTTGGCCGAATAGAAGAGGTAGTAGCTCGACTCGCAGGCCCACACTGCCGGGCCCTCGACGACGGGATCCTCCCAACGGCGGTCGAGTTCGAGCAGCCGCACCGGGCTGTCGACGAGGGACAGCCCGTCGGCAGATATCGGTTGGCCCCAGAGGCTGGAAGGACGGTTCAAGGCGGTGTCGTCCCGTTTCCAGAACAGGTACCGGCAACCGTCGGCATCGACGAAGACGTGCGGGTCGATGGATCCGCCCTCGTCGTATTCGAAGATCAGTGGCTCTGTGGAGATGTCCACGAACGGACCCGTGGGCGTGGCCGCGGTGGCCGCCGAAATCGCCTGACGGCCGGAGGTGCCCTCGCTGACCGTGTAGTACAGAACAAAGCCGTCCCCGTCCCGGTCGAGGACCGACGGCGCCCAGGTCTTGCCCGCCTTGGCCCAGGCGGGTAGCGCCGGAAGGGCATCGCCGAGGCTGGTCCAGCTGTGGAGGTCGTCCGAGCGAAGAAGCGGGACGTTGGCTGCTCCGGCGTTGGTGGCGTAGGCGTAATACGTCGAGCCACAGCGGATGACCTCCGGGTCGGGGAAGTCGCCGGGGTAACTCTCGAAGTACGTGCTCATTGTGCCTCAGCGACCCAAAGTTTCCCGCAGGCGGATCCAGCGGTAGCCGTATCCCGACAGGTGGACCCCGTCGAGCTTCGGTCCGACCGGTTCGTAGGCCTGATCGGCGAACATTTCCAGAGGCTCGCCGTCGGCGCCTGGTTGTTCGCCGAGGTCGACCGCGCGTTTGCGGTCAGAGAGATTGTGCAGGGCCAGCATGACGCCGCCCGGGGCCTCATAACAAAGCGCCAGTACTGCCGGGTCGCCCGTGTCGAGTGACCGGCATTGGCCGACGCCGAACTCCGGGCATTCCTGGAGCGTGTGGAGCATTCGCTCGATCCAATGCAACAAGGAGTTGGGGTCGCGGCGCTGCGCCTCGACGTTGACCGTCTCGTACCCGAAGTCGCCGCCCTTGATGACGGGACGGCACAGCTTCTTGGCCGGCGCGGTCGAGTACCCGGCGTTTGTTTGGGCGGTCCACTGCATCGGTGTGCGGATGGCGTCGCGCTCCTTCAGTGCGAGGTTGTCGCCCATGCCGATCTCCTCCCCGTAGCGAAGCACCGGTGTCCCGGGCAGCGTGAACTGAAGGCTGTACGCCATCTCGAGGCGCCGGCGGTCATTGCCGAGCATGGGAGCCAGCCGCCGGCGGATCCCCCGGCCATAGAGCTGCATCGACTTTTCCGGCCCGAAGGCGGCGAAACAGTCCTCTCGTTCTCGGTCGCTGAGCTGCCCCAGGTCGACCTCGTCGTGATTGCGAAGAAACGTCGCCCATTGGCACGAATCGGGAATCGTCGGTGCCGCTTCCAGGGCCGACACGAGCGGCGTGGCGTCCGAGCGGGCGAGCGCCAGAAACTGGCGCTGGTTGAGCACGAAGTTGAACAACATGGGTAGGCGGTCGCCGTTGCCGAAGTACTCGAGCAGTTCGTCGCGCGCCACGTTGGCCTCTGCCAGGATCAGGGCGTCCCCGCGCCGCCACGAGAGCAGCTCCCGGAACTCGTTGAGGTAGGCGTAGTCACGTTGGGCGTCGGGCTCGTTGGGCCTGGTGATCTCGATCAGGAACGGCGCAGCGTCCATACGGAAGCCGGACACGCCGAGCTGAAGCCAGAACGCCATGATCTTGCGGACCTCGGCCCGAACGTCGGGATTGGCCATGTTGAGGTCGGGCTGGAAAGTGTAGAAGCGGTGGTAGAACCAGGCACCGGCTTCTTCGTCCCAGGTCCAGGTCTCGTCCTGATCGCCCGGGAACACCATGCCCTGCCTCCGGTCGGACGGCTCCTCCTTGGACCAGACGTACCACTCCCGGTACCGCGACGCCGGGTCGGATCTGGCTGCCTGGAACCACGGATGCTGGTTGGAGGTGTGGTTGACAACCAGGTCGATAATGACGCGCAACCCGCGGTTGGCGGCCTGATGGACGAACTCCGCGAAGTCCCCCAGCGTGCCGAGCCTGGGATCGACCCCGTAGAAGTCCGCCACGTCATAGCCGTCGTCGCGGTTGGGGCTCGGGTGGATCGGGCTGAGCCAGAGGCAGGTCACCCCGAGCCGGGCCAGATAGTCGAGGCGGCTGGTGAGGCCGGCGAAGTCCCCGACCCCGTCGCCATCGGAGTCCTGGAAGGTCTCGACGTCGAGGCAATAGATGACGGCCTGCTTGTACCACCGCTCGGTCATGACCTCTACCTACCCCGGTTTGCTTCGCCAACCCCGGCGGTACAACGAGTTGACGTGACGGACGAGGAAATGATCGCGCTCACCGACGATGAGTTGGAGGGGCAGAACGCCAAGCCGCTGCCACCGCGAGAGTCGGTGTCCCTCTCGGTACAGGGAGCCGCCGCGACGATCTCCGATCCGCCCGGCGAGCACGTTCACGCGCCTGAGACGCCTTGACCTGGCCCAGGTGCTAGCGCCCTCGGCCTCTGGCTGAGTAGTCGCCCCGTCGAGGGTCACGAAATGCGACGATGACCTGGCCGATCGCGGCAGCTCACCGAAGGAGGGCCGATGCCGAAACTACGGGTGCACAATTTCTCGATCTCGCTCGAT
>JAUTXM010000096.1 GCA_030838025.1 Acidimicrobiaceae bacterium | reverse complement strand
GGAGGCATCGTCGACCGTGTCGTACAGCTGAGCACGGGCCAGTACAACGTCCACTTCATCGGCGTCAACTGGCCGCATCACGTCTTTGTCGACCAGAACTTCAACGTCGTCGGTGCCCTTTAACCGTCCCACCCGGGTATCCGCTGGATCGCCACCCAGCGGATACTCGGCGATCGGTGCTCACCCTCGCGCTGTATATGAACGGCGGCCCATAACGCCCCGACCCAGACGACGTCTCAGCGTGTTCGTGTGGCGTCTGTCGGTCGAGGTCGTACCTGGTTCAGAACCATCTGCGAAGGATCTGTACCGCCACGGACCGTGGTGCGATCCACATTCCACGCCTCCGCCACCTCGGCCATCGTCACCTTCTGGCGGATGAGCTGCAAGAAGATCTCGTACTTCTGCGACGGCGTTCCCCGGACCGGATCGGACATGACCAGATACTCCTCCACTGCTCGTGGAGACCCGCGGATGCTGCTTATTCCGACGTGCCTCTGACAAGGCATTTTGTCCGCAGCCCCAACGGGATTCGAACCCGTGTCGCCACCTTGAGAGGGTGGTGTCCTAGGCCTCTAGACGATGGGGCCAGAGGTTGCGACGAAAGATCCTACCTCCGACCCCCGTCCGACCCGGTCCAGGGTCATACTGGTCCTCGGTGAGCCTCCCCCTCTTCCGCTTCCCAGGCGTTTCTCGAGCGCATGGCCTCGCCTCCGCCACCACCTGACGAAGCGGCCACAGAACCAATGGGGCGTCTGCCGAGAGGGCGGAAGACTCTTACGGTCGTGGCCCTCGTCGTCGTCGGCATGCTGACCGTGATCGCGGCACCCGGCATCAGCCGGGCCAAGGACGCGGCGCTCGGCGCCGCCGGTACCGCCATCCAGGACCGCCCGGATGCGAACGAGTCCTGCCCCTGGCTCGATTCCGAAACCCCGATCGCCACCCGGGTGGACAAGCTCATCCATGCCATGACCCCGCTCCAGGAGGCGACCCTGCTGCATCTCCTGCAGGTCAACCTGGCGGTTCCCTACGAGGGCTACACCCCTGCCATCCCGTCGCTGTGCATCCCTCAGATCACCGAGCAGGACGGCGCGGCCGGGGTGGCCTCCGGCTTCATGAAGACGGTCGTGAACGACTTCCCGGGTGTCACCCAACTCCCGGCGCCCATCGCCGACGCTGCCGCCTTCGACCCGAGCCTGGCCCGCCAGTACGGCGACGTCATCGGCGCAGAGGATGCCGCCAAGGGGATCGGCCTGGCCTTGTCACCGACCATCAACATCGACCGGTCCCCGCTGTGGGGCCGGTCGTACGAAACCCTCGGCGAGGACCCCTACCTGACCGCCACGCTGGCAACGCCGCTCGTCCAGGGCATCCAGGCCAACCGGGTGGTGTCGGTCCTCAAGCACTTCGCGGTGTACAACCAGGAGCTCAACCGGGGGACGAGCCTCGACAACTCCGTCGTCTCCGATCGGGCGCTGCACGAGATCTACCTGCCGGCCTTCTCCGCCGCCACCCAGGCCGGTAACGCCGGCGCGGTCATGTGCTCCTACAACCTGATCAACGGCGTCCCGGCCTGCCAGAACGCCGCCCTCCTCGATGGCATCCTGCGGGGCCAGTGGCACTTCGACGGCTTCGTCCGCTCGGATTGCGGCTCGGTGTACAACGAAGCGGCCGCCATGGCCGTCGGTGTCTCCCAGGTCAAGTGCACCCACCTGTACAGCCCCCAGGAACTGGCTGCGGCGGTGGCAACCGGGCACCTGGCCCGCACCGAGCTCGATGGCCTGGCCCGCCCCCTGCTCACCGTCTTGTTCCAGTACGACCTGATCGCCAATCCCCATCCCCTCGATCCCGACCGGATCGCGACGACGCCGGCCCACCGGGCAGTCGCCCAGCGCACGAACGCCGAGGGGTCGGTACTGCTGAAGAACAACGGCAACCTCTTGCCGCTCGACCTGCGCCACATCTCGTCAGTGGCGCTGATCGGCCCCGGCGGCGGCACTCCGATGCCGGCCGGCCACGGCGCCATGCACGTTCGAGCGACCAACCCCGTCACCGCCGAGGCGGCCCTGCGTTCGGTGCTCGGAACGCGCCTGCGCTACTACGACGGCGCCGACACCCGCACCGCGGCTGCCGTTGCCCGGGGTGCCGGCACCGCCATCGTGGTGGTGCACGACGCCGAGGCCGAGCTCCACGACCGGACCAGCTTGGCCCTACCGGGCAACCAGGACGCCCTTGTGGCCGCGGTCGCGGCCGCCAATCCGAGAACGATCGTGGTCCTCGAGACGGGCTCGGCGGTGCTGATGCCCTGGCTCAGCACCGTGCCTTCGGTGCTCGAGACGTGGTACCCGGGCGAAACCGCCGGGCCGGCGCTGGTGGACCTGCTGAGCGGAAAGGTCAACCCGAGCGGCAAGCTGCCGGTCACCTTCCCGACGTCCGCCGCGCCCGCCACCATGCCCGACGCCACCGCCGCGACCTTCGGTGGCACCGACGGCCGAGTCAGCTACACCGATGACATCAACGTCGGGTATCGCTGGTACCAGGTCAACCAGGTGCAGCCGCTGTTCGACTTCGGCTACGGCCTTTCCTACACCCGCTTCCGGTTCTCGGCCATACTGGCGAAGGTGGTCCCCGCCGGCGGCGGCGCCCCCGGCAGCGGCGTCACCGTGCAGGCCACGGTCACCAACGTCGGCCCGGTGCAGGGAACCGACGTGGTCCAGTGCTACCTCGGCTACCCCGCCGAAGCGGGCGAAGCGCCCCGGCAACTGCGGGCGTTCACCCGGGTCGACCTGGCGCCCAAACAGTCCAAGACGGTCCAGTTCGCCCTGCTCCCGGGTGCCTTGTCGACGTGGGACACCCGAAGCGGCAGCTGGGTCGTCCCAGCCGGGGCCTTCCGCTTCTTCGTGGGTGACGGCTCCGGCTCCGCCGAGCTCCCGCTGACCGCCACCGTCGAGCTGGCGGCGGCGTCACTCGGCCCCAACTCGGGACCGGGCCACCCGGGCGGTTGATGGCGCGCCCGTCCCGCGGGCACCATCGTGTCCTCTCATGAAGGAAATGCTCAGCCGGGGCCGCTCATCGCGTCTCGGCATCCGCTTCGGCCGGTACACCCTTGGGTCGGTCGTCGCCGTGGTCTCGAGTGAGATCGCGTTCGTCCTGTGTTTCGGTTCCGGCCTGCTCGGCACGACCGCAGCCTCAGCGGTCGCCTTCGTGGCCGGCGCCATCCCCAACTACGTGCTCAACCGCTCCTGGACCTGGGGCCGCCGGGGCCGGGTCCGGGTGGGACGGGAGGTGCTGCTCTACGCGGCCGTCTCGCTGGCGAGCTTCGGAGCCTCGGCCCTGACGACGCGATGGGCCAGCCACGTGGCACCGCACCTGACCAACAGCCACGCCCTGCGCACGACGTTGGTCGCTGGGACGTATCTGGCGACCTACGGCGTGCTCTTCCTCGCCAAGTTCGTGGTCTTCCAGGTCGTCATTTTCGCCGACGCCCCGGGAGACGCCCCGGGAGACGCCCCGGGAGACCGACCGGGAGACCGTCCCGCATAGCCCGCCGCTCCCGCCACCAGGTGGCAATGATGACGCGACCCACCCGGGCCCCGTAGCCAAGATTGCCGCCCTTCTTGGTCGTTCCGGCCCGGCGCTGGTACATGGTGACCGGCACCTCGGCGATCCGGAAACCCCGCAGCGCCGCCCCGATCAGTAGCTCCGTCGCCTGGTACTGGGCCTGGCGCAGCTCGACGGCCGCCGTCACTTCGGCCCGCATGGCCCGCAGCCCATTGGCCGGGTCGGTCACGCGCTGCCCGGTGAGCGCCGAGATCAGGCGGCCGAACACCACGACTCCCGTCGCCCGAACCCGGTCGGTCGTGTGGGCCTCCCCCAGACGGCGTGAACCGCTCACGAAGTCGGCTCGACCCGCCACGATCGGCGCCATCACCGCCGCCAGCTGGGCCGGGTCGTATTGGCCATCGGCGTCCATGGTGGCGATGAACCGGGCCCCGTGCGTCCGGGCCAGCCGGTAGCCCAACCGCAGCGCCGCCCCCTGGCCCCGGTTGGCCGGGACGTCGCATACGAGGACACCGCAGCGCCGGGCCACCGCCGCCGTCGCGTCATCGGCCCCGTCGACGACAACCAGCACGTCGACGCCCAAGCCGCACACCTCGGCCGGCATGGCGCGCAACACCGATTCGATGGCCTCTTCCTCGTTGTAGGCCGCGATGACCACGGTGAGGGGCTTCAGCCGCCGTGAGCCGAGCGCGCCCGAGAAGGCCCCGGCTGCAACCTCATCGACCTCATCGACCTCATCGACCTCGTCGCCCTCAGCGACCTCGTCGCCATCGTCGGTCCCTGCGACCTCGCGCTCGGCGACGCTCACGCGACCGAAACCGGCTGCGGGCGACCCGCGGGCCATGTCGCCCAGACCCGCTTGAGCCCGTCGAACAACAGCGTCTCGGGTTGCCACCCGAGCGAGTGGGCGTGTCCAGGGTCGACGACCACCTTGGGCATCTCCCCCGCCTTGGCCGGGACGTGGCGCAGCGCCAGGTCGACCCCGCTCACCTCCCGGACCATGCCGGCCAGATCAAGCACCGAGGTCGACACGCCCGCGCCGATGACCACCGGCCCACTCCACCGCTCGTCGGCGACTGCCAGGCGCACCGCTGCCGCCACGTCGGCGACGAACACGTAGTCCCGCAACTGACCGCCGTCGCCGTAGACGTCGAATGTGCCGCCCGCCCGGGCCGCCTTGAGCAGCCGCGGGATAACGCTGTCCTTGTGGCCCATCCCCGGTCCGTACACATTGGTCAGGCGCAGCCACGTGCTGCGCACGCCGTACATGGCGTTGTAGGTCGACAACAACATTTCCGCGGCCGCCTTGGTGGCGCCGTAGGGAGTCAAGGGCGCCAGCGGTGTGCGTTCATGGATGGGAAAAT
>JAUTXM010000239.1 GCA_030838025.1 Acidimicrobiaceae bacterium | reverse complement strand
GCCGGTATTGTCGGCTGGTGCCCTACGACGTGAGCACGCCCGTCTTTGAGGGTCCCTTCGATCTGCTGCTGCACCTGATCACCCGGGAGCAGGTCGACATCTACCAGGTGTCGCTGTCGTCGATCGTCGACGCCTATGTCGCCGAGATGCAGAACCTGCGGACGCTCGATCTGGACGTGGCGACCGAGTTCCTGCTCATCGCGGCGGTGCTGCTGGAGTTGAAGGCTCGGCGGCTCCTGCCCGGTAGCGACGAGGTGGAGGACGAGGAGGAGCTGGCGTTGTGGGAGGAGCGTGATCTGCTCCTGGCCCGGCTGTTCGAATGCAAGACCTTCAAGGACGCGGCCGCCGCCCTGCGGCGGATGATGGACGCCGCCGGTCGGTCGTTCCCCCGCCGCACCGGCCTCGAGGAACGCTTCCTCGACGTGACGCCCGACCTGTTGGCCGGAATCACGCCCGACCGCCTGCGGACGGCGTGCCTCTCGGCCCTCTCGCCCCGACTCCTGCCCCATGTCGATATGGACCACGTCGCCCCGATCCGGGCCAGCGTGGCCGACGCCGTGACCGAGCTGCTCGACGAGTTGCCTCGTGCCGGCACGATCACCTTCGGCCGGCTCACCGAGGACCTGGTCGAGCGCCTCGAGGTGATCGTCCGCTTCCTTGCGGTCCTCGAGCTGTACAAGCGTGGGTGGGTGGAGCTCTCGCAGTCGGGCAACTTCGGCGATCTCACCGTCACCTGGATGGGCACGGAGGGCGAGGGCCGGGAGCCGGCCGCCTTTTCCCCGATCGAGGAGTATCAAGGCTGATGGCCACCGAGGTCGAACGGGCCATCGAGGCCATCGTCATGGTGGCCGAGGAGCCGATACCGCCCCATCTGCTGGCCCAGATCCTGGAGGTCCCACCCGCCCGGGTCGAGGAGCTGTGCCAGTCGCTGGCCGAGTCCTACGTCGCCGACGACCGCGGCTTCGAGCTGGTCCGGGTGGCGGGCGGGTACCGCTTCCAGAGCCATGCCGACCTGGCGGGCTACGTCGAGCGCTTCGCCCTCGAGGGCCAGTCGAGCCGGCTGTCGGCCGCCGCCCTCGAAACCCTCGCCCTCGTGGCCTACAAGCAGCCCATTTCGCGCGCCCAGGTCTCGGAGGTGCGGGGCGTGAGCGTCGACGGCGTCATGCGGACCTTGCAGCACCGGGGATACGTGGCTGAGGTGGGCCGGGATCCCGGGCCCGGCCAGGCGGTGTTGTACGGGACAACCGCCCGGTTCCTCGAGAAGCTGGGCGTCGACTCCCTCGACCAGCTGCCCCCGCTGGCTCAGTTCGTGCCCGGGCCCGAGGTGATGGACGCCCTGGACGCAGGACTGCGCCATGGGGGGGGAAAATCCTCGCCCGAGGTGGCGATCACCGACGAGGGGTCGGCGGACGAGGCGCGGTGATGGCGACGCCTGGCGCGACGGGGCCGGGGAAGCCTGACGGACCGCCGTCCGAGGTGGGTACCGATTTCGAGGGGGAGCGGCTGCAGAAGGTGCTGGCCCGGGCGGGAATCGCCAGCCGGCGGGCGGCCGAAGAGCTGATTGCAGGCGGCCGGGTCACGGTCAATGGCGCCGTGGCGTCGTTGGGACGCCGGGTGGATGTGGCCCATGACCTGGTGGCGGTTGACGGGGCGCCGCTGTCGGTGCGGCCCGGCCAGGTGTACTACCTGCTCAACAAGCCCGAGGGCGTGGTGACCACGGCATCGGACCCCGAAGGGCGGCGCACGGTCGTGCAGCTGGTCCCCGCCCAACCTCGGGTCTTCCCGGTCGGCCGGCTGGACGCGGGCACCGAAGGCCTGCTGCTGCTCACCAACGACGGGGACCTGACGCACCACCTGACCCATCCCCGTTTCGGGGTGGACAAGGAGTATCTGGCCCACGTCGAGGGACAGCCGTCACCGGCCGACGTCCGGCGCCTCCGCGAGGGCGTCGAGCTCGAGGATGGGCGCACGTCACCGGCCAGAGTCGCCTTGGTGGCGCCGGACATGCTGCGCATCGTGATCCACGAGGGTCGCAACCGCCAGGTGCGGCGCATGTGCGATGCCGTCGGCCATCCGGTGCGGCGGCTGGTGCGTACCAGGATCGGGCCGCTGACCGACCGGCGACTGGCGCCGGGGGAGTGGCGACCCGTCACGCCGGCCGAGGTTCGCAGCCTGTCAGAGGCGGCGGCGGCCCCCGGGGTGCCTTCGGCGCCCGCCCGCTCGCGTTCCCGAGCCCGTGCTCGAGGTCGTGCTCAATCGCGCACGCGCTGAGCGCTGACTCGTTGAGCGCTGACTCGTTGAGCGTTGACCGGTGAGCATGCCGGGCGGGCCTTCACGGGGGCCCGCCCGGCACATCTCAGCTAGCGAATCGGGATGGCCACGAGGGCGGTGTACATCTCCTCGTCGTTGGCGACGATCCCGTTGTTCTCCGTTCCCGAGCACAGCTTGGGCGGGTTGCCGGGACCGGTGGCCGTGCCCGGGCACAAGAAGATGTCCGGGTTGCGGGTGTCGCTCCATAGCGGATGGGCCACGCTGTCGACGGCCGACAGGCCGGTGTAGTCACCCCAGAACTGACCGCTGCCGGTGGGTGCGGGGAACTCAGTAGGCGGCGGCATGGAACCCGACGTCACTCGGATCTGGCCGAAGTTGACCATGTCCCGGCTGCCCGAAAGGCTGAAGTCGGAGTAACCGGTGATCTCGTCGTTGCCGTACTGTCGGTCGTAGTAGGACACCGCCAGGTTGCCGGTGTTGGTGATCGCCGCCCACTGCCACCACTGATCCTTTCCGGCCTGTCCCGGCGCCTGGGTCACGAGGGTCTCCGAGCGCGGGTCGGCGGTGGTTCCCGTGAAGGTCGCCCCGGCGTTGTTCGACGTGCTGATCAGGATCTTGTTGTTGCACGCCCCCACCGTCTTGACCCCGGTGTAGATGGGGTTCCCCGATCCTGCGAATCCGGCCGGGACGCATCCGTTGGATTCCTTGGAATCGGCGTTGATGTACGAGCCGAAGGTCACGATGACCTGGCTGGGTTGCAGGGGGTTGACGGCTCCGGACGGGTAGTTGGTTGCCCGGAACACCGAGTTGTGCGTCGGCCCCTTCTCCGGCACACAGGATCGACCCGGGTCGGCGCCCGCGCCCTGATAGGTGTCGCAGTCGGGCAGGTCGTAGTAGTCGCTGACCTTCACCGGTGCCGAGAAGCTGGCCCCACCATTGGTCGACTTCGCCAGCATCATTTGATAACGGTTATCGGATCCGCTGGTCGCCTGGTTGTTGAAGTTGGCGTAGGTGACGTAGAGGGCACCGTCGGGGCCGGTGAAGGGCTGCGAGAACTGGTTCTCGTTGCAGTTGCCGAGCGGGGTCCCCGCGCCGAAGGTATTGGTGCAGACGGCGCTGTGGCCGCTGACCAGCGCCTTGGGGCTGAAGGACTCGCCGTAGTCCTTCGAGTAGGCCTCGTAGATGTAGGCGCTGCCGTTGTTGGCGAACTCCGT
>JAUTXM010000062.1 GCA_030838025.1 Acidimicrobiaceae bacterium | reverse complement strand
CACGACACAGGGGGGTGCACCGGTCACGACACCGGGGGGTGCACCGGCCTCGACACGGGTCACCTCGCCGCCGGCGCCGGTGGATACCGCCCCAGGGAGCTCGGCGATCCGGCCGGTGGGAAGGTGCCTGTCGGGATCGGGCACGGCGCAGCCGGCGACGATCGTGCCTTGTACCTCGAACCACGGCCAGATCCTCGCCGAGGTCACCGCCGCCGACCAATGCCCGACAGGGACGGTCGGGCACTTCTGGTCGCTGCGGCCCACCGTCTTGTGCGCCCTTCCGGCGGCGCCGTGACGCCGCGTCAGGGTTTGCCCAGGTCGACCAGGTAGTTGGCGTCGTAGCGGTCGACCGTGGCGCCGGCCGGAAGCGCGGCGATGATGCTGCGAGCCTGATCCTCGGTGTACATCATGATGTCGGTCTGCACCCCGACATGCAGGATCAGATAGCGGACGTCCATGGACCGCAACTTGGCAAACGCCGCTGGTGCGGGGATGGTGCGGATGACTGCCGCGTCGCTGTCGTACGTCGGCGACACATACCCGGAATAGCCGTTGACCCTGGGGTGGTAATCAATCGTGGCCCACACCATTCGCGCCGGTTCCCCGTAGGCCCAGTCGTTCACGCTCTGGCCCGGGTTGAAGATCGGCAGCTCTGCGACCGCCCCCGTCGGCCGGTGGCTCATGGCGTGGTACACCGACAAGGTGGCGGGGTCGTCGGGAATGTGGGTGTAGGGCACCGGCGCTGCCAGTTCGACCAGGAGCAGGACCGATGCGATGGCGGCGATGGCGACCCGGACCGCAGGACGCGATATCCGCTGCATGATGGCCATGAGCCCCACGGCCGCCAGCACGGCGCCCGCCAGGATGCTGAACAACGCCAGCCGGGCGGGCACGCGAACGCCCGACAACGGCTCGACGTGGTCATAGACAACTCGCCACGGCGTGGGAAACGAAGTGCCGATCGCGCCGACGGCGAGTACGCCGATGACCGCCCCCGCGACCACGAGGAGCACCACGTAGCGCCGTCGGTCAGGCGGCACCCCCCGAACGACGTCGCCCTCGCCACCCCCCGCGCGATGCCGCCCGCGGGGGCGGCGGCGGCGATCGACGACCAGGGCGACCGCGCCGACCGCGGCCAGCCCGAGCGTCAGGAAGCCGGGAAAGAGATGCCGTTCACCGCTGCCCTGGTCGGTGTCGTGCGACAGCGTCTTGTACAGATAGGAGCCGACGGCCGGCCGCACGATGTCCCGGGGCCGAAGACCCCACTCCGGAGACAGCGGTCGACGACCGAAGGTCTTCTCGACGTCGCGATACGGGATGACCGACGGAGCGGCGATCATGGTGATGAGCCCGGCCACCGCCAGGCAGGCGAGGAGGGCCCGGGGCGGCCGGGCCCGCACCGAGACCGCAAAACCAACGAGGATGACGACGACGGCGATGGCGTAGCCGGTTGCGACGTACAGCGCGCCCAGGGCGATGGCGACGTTGACGACGCCAAGCAGGACGGCCGTCGTCATGCGCGGCCGGTCGAACAACTTGAACAGCAGCAGGAAACCGAGCGGCACCAACCCGATCACCTCGAGTTGAGGGTGCCCGGCGTTGTTGAAGACGTAGGCGGAGAACCCGACAGCCAGGCCGGCGAAGATGGCGACGTCCGTGCGACCGGTCAGCCAACGCGTCAGGCAATAGGTCGCACCCAGGTTGAGGCCGATCAGGCCGATCCACAGGAGGTTCCAGGCCAGCGCCCACTTGCCCGTGATGCCGTAGAGCAGCCCGTACGCCGGGGCGACCGAGAGCATCGAGTCGGCGTAGGCCAGTGTGTGGGGGTAAGGCCAGAAGATATTGCCGTTGAACACGTGGATCGGGTTGTGGCGCAGCCCGTGGCCGCCCCATTGCAGGATCCACATCACCAACGGGGCGTCGCCGAGGTTTCCCGGCAGCCGGTTGGCCAGCTCACCCGGGGTGCGGCGCAGCATCGCCATGGTCGCGACCGCGAACACCGCGGTGACGAATAGGCGTCGTCGCCACCGCCCGCCGTCGGTCTCTACCGGAGTCGGAGGGTCGGCGTCAGCAGGGCGCGAGCCGGGCGGGACGTCATGCTGCGTTGTCGCCGTTGCTCGGTCTCCTGGTGAGGCGGAAGGGGCGAGATTAGTGGTCGCCCCGACGGACAGGCCAACCACCTGGCATGGAATAGCGCTCAGCCGCCGTCGGCCGTCATACCGATACCGGTGATGGCGGGCAGGGACGCTGCCGGCGGTGCGTTCGCATCGACCGCACCCACACCGACCGACCCGGACGGGAACAGGGCGGCCGCGACTCCCTGACACGTATGTTCGCCATACAACTGCCCGAGTCCGATCGGGTACTGGGTCATGACCGCGAGGGCATAGCGCGTGCCGCCGATGATCCCCAAGCAGTTGACCCGCCAATCGCCGGGATCGGGATACCAACCGTTCTTGACGGCGGAGCCGGGCAGTGCTGCACCAATGCCCCAGGACTGAGACGCGATCACCTGATGCATCTGGGTAATGATGGCGTTGGTTCCCGACGGGCCGAGCGCGCCCGAGGCCAGTTGCGCCAAGACGACCGCGAGGTCGTGGCTGGTACTCAGCGTGAACCCCCAGGCGTTCGGGCTCGAAGGATAGGGCGAGGTGTTGGTGGCGCCCAGCGATCGCATCATGGCGATGACCGCGGGGCTGCCGCCCACCTCGTTCCAGAGGGCGGTGGCGGCGTCATTGTCGGATTGGGTGATCATGGAATGCAGGAGCGACTGTTCCCTCTCGGTCAGGCCTCGATGCTGGGCCGTTGCCCGGGCCACCAGTGCCATGGCGATAGGAACCTTGATCACCGACGCGGTCCGGATGGCCGTGGTAAACGATCCTCCCGAGACTTGTGTTTGGGTCTGCGTATCAACTAAGGTAAAACTGGAGAAGCCCGCCCGTTGCGCGATAAAGGCCGCAGCCTGGGCTTGCTGCCCAGTCCCTTGCGTCGTGGCCGGCAGGAATTGGTAGCACCGGTTGTCGGTACCACGGACCAGGACATAGGGCTGCGTTTGGCGGGTCGTAGGAACGCCAGGCGAACCGACGAAGACGTCCTGATCGGCTCCTTCGACATTCCAGGCGCTCCAGGCACCATCGAAGGTGGTCTGGTAGAGGTGGCCGTCGGCGCCCTGGACGAACACCGTCAGGTGGTTGTGTCCGCCCACGCCGCCCGTCCACGTGTCGGCTGCCGGAGCCGAGGCCAGCGTGCCCTTTTCGGTGCCGGTCGGCTGGAACCAGCCCTGCCAGAAGCCGTTGGTAAAGAAGTTCTGGTACAGCCGGTTGTTGTTCCCGCGCACGAAGACATCCAGGCGCCCGGGCGCCCAGGTCGTGATCGTTCCGTGCTCGCCCATCGTTGCCGGGACGGGCGGGGCCAACAGATTGAACCAACCGCCGCTCCACGAATCGGTGTCCCAGTCACGCTGGTAGGTGCTGCCGTCGGTTCCCTGGACGACGACGTCGATCCGGCCGGGAGCCCAACTCGTGACGGCCGGCGCCGAGGCCAGCGTGCCTTCGTCACCGACGGGCTTGAACCACCCGGACCATGAACAACCGCTGCAGGCGGTCCACCGCTGCCAGAGCCTGTGGTCGCCGCCCTGAACGAACAAATCGATCCGACCGGGGCCCCACGAGACCACGGCGGGATCCCCAATGATTCCGACGGGAGGCGAGCCAAGGCCGTTCCAAGGCTTGAACTGGGTCGTCCACCAGATGCCGCCGTCGGTGCCGACGACGAACACCACATGTCCGATATCGGGCATGTTCACCGTCGCGGGCGACGACGCGAGGGTTCCGTTGCCCACGAAAAGGCTGGCACCGGGATACGGCCCGGCCAGCGCGCCGGCGCGCGACGCCCGCGCCACGGTCCCGACCAGGCTCAGGGTCAAAATGGCGAGGACTGCCAGAGCGACATGGAGCGATTGCCGACGGGGCGCTGCCGCGAGTCTCACGCCCCGAGAGATTAACCCCATGAGCAGTTGTCCGGGAGAATTCCTGACCCATGGTCCGCGACCAGCGTGCTCACGCTCCTCTGTGTGTGCGCGTTGCGGTTGTCGTTCGACGTCCGAGCCCAGGCGAGAGCGATGACCTCGGAATCGATTGGCAGTTTGGCCGACCTTGGCAGTTTTGCCGTCCGAAGTCCGGGAGAACTAAAAAGCCGGGAGAACTGCCAATCGATACGGGCAGGAGTCTGGTCGGGGCCGCCGTTGCCGGCCGCAGGCGCAGGCGCGCGCCGGGCCGCAGGCGCAGAGAGCGCAACGGGCCGGCAGGAAGAAGACTGATCGGCGTCACCCAGGCTGTTCCGCTGACCGGCGTGCGGCCCGTCGGCCATCGCGCCGTGACGAGCGTGACGCGCCGAGGACCAAGGACCGACGATCCGCGCGCCGGCCCTCAGACCCGAACCGGGTGGTCGGCCATCGCCAGGAGCTCCCGGTCACCGGCACTGTCACCGTAGGCCCACAGTTGGTACGGGGCGCCGTCGAGTTCCCGAGCCAGCCACGACCGCAACCGCGACGACTTCTCGACACCTCGAACATTCGGTCCCTGCAGCCGCCCGGTCAACCGTCCGTCGGAACCGACCTCGAGGAGGGTGGCCAGGACGTGGTCGAATCCCAACGCCACCCCGGTGGGTGCGAGGTAGACGTCGAGCGAGGCCGAGACGATCACCAGGCGGTGGCCTCGCTGCTGGTGCCATGTGACCCGTTCGGCCATGTGGGGGCGGATCCGCTGCGCCAGCAGTACCGCATAGCGCCGGCCGAGGTCGTCGAGACGGTCGGCGGGGTAGCCCCGCAGGAGCCGTCGAACCAGGACCGCCTTCGAGGCGTCGCGCCGGCCCAACCGGTATGCCTGGGCCGTCGACGCCGACGACCTGATCACGATCTGTCCGAACTTGGCCGGTCCCACGGCCCGCACCAGAAAGGGCATGAAACTGTCGCCCCGGATCATGGTGCCGTCGAAGTCGAACGCCGCCACCCCTTGCGGCTCAGCCGCCATCGCCCGGCCCCTTCACATCTTCAGCCGCCGGAAGACCGGGCGCGGAAGGTGGCGGGCGACCGACATGACATAGCGCAGCGCGCCGGGGACCCACACCATCTCCCGGCCATGCCGCAGTGCCTGATCCGTTGCCAACGCCACCCGATCGGCGGTGGTGGACAGGGGCGGCGGCGTCATGCCCTCGGTCATCTTGGTAGCGACGAAACCGGGCCGGACGATCAGCACCGTCACCCCCGATCCCTGCAGGGCATCACCCAGTCCCTGGGCGAAGCCGTCGAGGCCGGCCTTGGAAGAGCCGTAGATGTAGTTGGCCTTGCGGACCCGCTCGCCCGCAACCGACGACAGGACGACGATCGTGCCATGCCCCTGGGCCCGCAGCCGCCGGGCGGCCGCCAGGCATACCGACACCGAACCCACATAGTTGACCGACGCCAAAAGGAGGGCGCCCCCACCGCCCGCCTCGTCGGTGGCCTGGTCGCCCAGCAGTCCGAATGCCACGATGACCACGTCGAGGTCCCCGACCAGCCGATGCGCCTCCTCGAGCACCCGGTCATGGCCGGCGGTGTCCAAGGCGTCGAATTCGATCGTTTCCACCCGCCCGGCGCCGTGATCGCGCAGTACCTGCGCCGCCGCCTTGAGGCCGGGCTGGTCGCGACCGGCGAGCACGACCGACGCGTGGCGCGGCCCGAGCAGCCGGTGGGCGATCGCCAGGCCGATCTCCGACGTGCCCCCGAGGAGCAGTACCGACTGGACGTTGCCGAGCCCATCCTTCACCCCGTCACGCCTCTCGTCCCTTTCGTACCTCTCGTACGCGTCATCCGTCGCCCTGCAAGGGCCACAATCGCCGAGCCAGATCCGAGCACAACCGGCCGTCAGGGTCGAGTTCGCGGCGAATCTTGCGCCAACGATCCAGCTCGGGGTACATGGCGGCCAACAGCTCGGGGCGCATCCGGGAGTCCTTGGCGAGGTACACCCGGCCGCCGGCGGCCACGACGTCATGATCGAGGTTGTCCAGCAATGCCCCCAGCCCGTCGGTCGCCGCCGGCAGGTCGAGTGCCAGGGTCCACCCCGCCATGGGGAAGGACAGCGGACCCGGATTTCCCGGGCCGAAGCGCTTGAGCACCGTCAAGAACGACGGGCATCGGTGCGCGCCGAGGGTTTCCAACACCTGGCGGACCACGTCGCCCTGATCCAGGGGCACCACGAACTGGTACTGGACGAAACCCCGCCGCCCGTAGACCCGGTTCCATCCCGTCATCGCGTCGAGGGGATGGAAGAACGACCCCACCGAGGTGATCTGACCCAGCCGGAGACGGGGCGCCTTGCGGAACCACGCCTCGTTGAACGCCGCCACCGTCAACGGGTTGAGCAGCCCACTCGGTACCCATGGCGGGGCGCTGAGTCGCTCCCGGGGGGCGAAGTCGAGCGGCCGGGACCGCCGCC
>JAUTXM010000035.1 GCA_030838025.1 Acidimicrobiaceae bacterium | reverse complement strand
CGTTGGTGCGGCTCGCCCGGTGGATGTTCATCTGCTCCGGCAATGGGGTTCCTCGTCTACGTGGGTGTCGGTCTCGGTCGGTCTCGCTCGGCCTTCCGGAGTGCGGCGACACTGCCACTCCCCCAAGTTCCTGGCCGGACAGGGTACCTACACCAGCGTCTTTTGTGCCAGTGGGCCACGGGCGCGCCGCCACCCCCGCCGGGGCGGGGGCAACGGGCGCATTCGGCAGCTCCCGTTAGTGGACGCCGCTGCGGTCGATAGTGAACGGCATCGACAACGGGTGGGTCGATCCGTGGCCGACATAGACCTGCTCCAGGCCCGCGGGATGGCCGTTGACGAACAGGTGGAACACCAGCGAATCGGCGCAGTGGGTCGCGAAGTGCACGCCGTCGATGGCGCCGTAGTTGTTGAGAGCGAACCCGATCCGATGGTCGTACGGGCCCACCTGGATGACGGGGAGACTGCGACCAAGCGATTAGGGATCGATGAGGCCCGCCGCCCGGCAGGTCCAGCGGCCCCGAGCGCCTTCCACGTCGAGTCCCATCCCGAAAGTGGTCGACACGTTGGCCGAGGTGAGCACCTCGTCGATCGGCCCCGCCGCCACCACGGCGCCCTCGCGAAGCAACAGCAGGTGGGAAAAATGGGCCGGGATCTCCTCCAGGTGGTGTGTGACCAGGACCATCGGCGGCGACGCGGGATCGGCCGCCAGCTGCGCCAGCCGGGAAACGAGGCGCTCGCGCCCCGCGATGTCGAGCCCCGCCGCCGGCTCGTCGAGCAGCAGGAGGTCCGGTTCGGCCATCAAGGTCCGGGCCAGCAGGATCTGCTGGCGTTCCCCTTCGGACAGCACACCGAAGGGCCGGTCGGCGACTGAGGCGAAGCCGGCCCGGGCCAGCAGGTCCTCGGCCCGGCTGCGATCGGCGGCGGCATAGGTGTGCCACCACGGCTCGAGGGCCGCGTGGCGGGCGCTCATCACCACGTCCACGGCCGTGACCGACGGCACCAGCATCTTGGCGATCGCGGCGCTGACGATTCCGATGCGTTGACGCAGTCGCCGGACGTCGACGTGGCCGAGCTGGTGGCCGAGCACCGCAACGGTCCCCCGCGTGGGGTGGAGGTACCCCGACGCCAGCTGCAGCAGCGTCGTCTTGCCCGACCCGTTGGGACCGAGAACGGCCCACCGCTCCCCGCAGCCCACCCGCCACGACACGGCCCGTAGCACGGGTGTCGCGCCTCGCACGACATCGACCCGGTCGAAGTCCAGGGCGTCGCCGACCGTCACCGCCGAACTACGGGTGCCCGTCGAGGCGGGCGGTGGCGATGCCCCAGGGTCGCAGGGTGAACGACTCCTCGAATCGCTCCAACTGCGCCCCCCTGAGGTCGACCAGCCAACCGCCGCGACCGGGAACCACGACGGTCGCCTCCTCGTCACAGGGGTTGAACACCCTGACCTCCAACCGCCCCCCTACCCGCAGCAGGGCCGACACCTCGGCGCCGCGCAGGTCGAGGGCGCTGCCGCGCGCCGGGCCCGCTACCTGCCCGGCGCCCGTCACCACCTCGAGGGGCACCCAGACCTGGTCGGCCAGTTCGTAGGGGTCCCGATCGCCATAGTGCACCGCGTAGCGGACCGTGAGCGGCCCTTCCATCTGCGGCCCTTCGAGGGGCAGGGATGGGCCCGCCGAGTTATCCCGGGTCGCCAGGACTGGTCGCGACAGCATCCCGTTGGCCCGCAACAGCGTGAGCGCCAAGGCCCGGCCGTCCTCCATCAGCTCGTATTCCAGGAGGCCCTCGTGGAGCACCGTCACGGCGCCCGCGGACACGAAGCGCCGGGACGGAAACGTGGGCAGCCCCAACTCATGCGGTCCTCCTTCGGCGTCGAGGCCGCGGGCGACCACCGCGAAGGCGCACTCCGCCCGCGAGCCCGCGACCGGCGCAGGAAGCGGGAACCACGCCCGCAACCGGTGGTCACGGCAGCGGTTGTCGAACGACGCGGACACACGTACGACGTCCTCTCCGGCCCGCAACTCGACGTCGGTGACCACGTCGATGCGCTGCGCACCGACCCGGGACCCGGCGTCGCCGGCCAGGCGCTCGGGCAAGGTGTAGCGCCTCGTGACGCGCAGGACCCCCCGCACCGGGCCGGCCTCGATCACGTCGATGGTTACCGACTCGGGCCGGTCGACCACCGTGTCAATGACGGGGGGAGCGTAGTTATAGGTATCGCCGGCCTCGCCGTCGTCCGCCAGGCGATCCAACCCCGTGAGGGCGGGGCGGCCGTCCATCGGGGTGATCGACCAGGTCCCGTCGGAGGCGTCGACCGCGACGTCGATGATGCCATTGCCCATCCCGGCGCCGTCGGGGTTCACCAGCACCGGCACCACCGTGAGCGGCGCCGGGTCCCACGGCGCCCAGCCGTACCCGGGCACGGCGGCGACGTGCACCGCCACCCGTTGCCAGCCCGACCGCTCGGCGCGGATCCGCAGGGGCCGGTCGGCGAGCGCTCCCGCCTGGGCCCACGCCTCGGCCAGCAGTGATGCCCCGGTGAAGGCCCGCTGCCGGGTCGCCCCGGTCACGAACGACAGCGAGACGCCCGCCGCTTGGTCGGCGTCCAGCGCCAGTTCCCCCGCTTGATTGGGCCGGAAGCCCGCTTCCTCCAGTTGGCCGAGGAGGTTGCCGAGGTCGGCCCCGACACCCGAGACCTCCATGACCCGGGCCGCCACCTGCTCGACCACCTGGCCGCCGGCGACGGGGTCCTCGCCGTCCACCACCACCTCGACGACACCGCTGCGGGCTCGGGCCGACGGGTTGAGCACCACCGGCCCCCGAACGGGCATCACGGCGGCTGCGGCCTCGAGGGCCCGCCACCGCAGCACCTCGGCGATCGTGGTTGCCTCGCTGTAGCGGTGGAGGACGGAGGTCCCGACCAGGTCATGGGAGCACGCGCAGATGGAATCGTGCGCCGAGTTGCGGATGACATTTTCCCAGGCCAGCCGCAACTCCGGCCCGGGCCATTTGTCGGGCGCCAGCCACAGGGCGCACAGCGGCTCGGCCACCCGCTCCAAGGCGCGTTCGGCCCGGGCGGCCGCGATCTTGACGTCGACCCGGTTGGAGCCGACGCCCATGAGCAGGTTGGCCCGGGCGCCGCTGCGCAGCTCGCCTTGCCACGACGGCAGGCCGTCGGTCGGCGCCTTGGCCAGGTACTCGGGCAGGGAGCTGACGGTGAACTGGAAGTGGTCCTGGGCGGCGTTGGCCCCGGCCAGCACCTCGCCCAGCCACGGTTGGGGCGCCTGGTGGTCGGTACCGTTCATCCACAACATCGGGGCGTCGGCGCCGAGGGCGAAACGGGCGGTCTCGGCCTCATGGGCTTCGGCCCGGCGCACGAGCGCCGCCGGGTCGGCGGGCATGGCGGCGCCATTGCCGTAGCCCACCAGCAGGTATTCGGCGCGCACCGTCGAGCCGTCGGGCGCCTGCCACCGGAAGGCGCTGCGGTCGACCGCCGCGGGCACGCCCCGCCAGACGACGGCGTGCTCGAAGCCCGCCAGGCGCAAAAGCTGGGGCATCTGGGCCACGTGGCCGAACATGTCGGGCAAGTAGCCGACCGACATGGCCCCGCCGAAGGCGTGCGCCCGTTCGAGGCCCAGCTGCAGGTTGCGGATGATCGTCTCGCCCGACACGAGGAACTCGTCCATGAGGATGTACCACGGGCCGACGGTCAGCCGGCCCGCCTCGGCCAGGCGCCGCAGCACCTCGGCCGCCTCGGGTCGCAGCTCCAGGTAGTCGTCGACCACCGCCATCTGCCCGTCGAGCAGGAACCGGTCGTAGCCCGCGTCGGACTCCAGCCGGGGGAGGAACTCGTCGAGCACCTCCACCAACCCCAAACGGAACGCCTGGAATGGCAGGTACCACTCCCGATCCCAATGGGTATGGGGGACAACGGCCACGAGGCGAGGTGCCCTTTGACCTGCGGGAATGCCGTCGTCCGTGCGTTCGTTCATCCCGCCTCGGTCCTCAGCCAGTCCTCAGCAGATCCGCCGAGGCTCTGATCGACGATGTGCGGACACGATCCTCATCCTTGCGGATCACGTGAGCATAGGTCTTCAGCAACGTGGCCACGTCGTGTCCAAGCCGTTCAGCCACCAGCGCCGGGCTCACGCCTTCCGACAGCAGGGCGCCGAATCCCGAAGATCGGGGCTGCTGGAAGGTACTCGTCGCCGAACTCCGAGTGCTGTTCAGGGGGTTCCTTCACGTGTCCGTCGCCGAGCACCGTGACTCGAAGTGCGGTGGCGGCGCAGGAAGTCGATTCGGTCGACCGTCAGGCCGGTCACCTCGGCGTGGCGGAGGTCGGCGCCACGTAGATCCCTATCCTGGGCAGCTACTGCGCTCAGCCCGCGACGACCGCGAACGTCACGTCGTCGGGACTGGCGGCGAGCTTGTGATCTTTGGCGTCGTAGGCCTCGACCTGCCAGCGGTAGGTGGCGGCGGCGAGTGAAGTGGTCAGCGTGAAGGTGGTGCCCGCGACCCGCT
>JAUTXM010000030.1 GCA_030838025.1 Acidimicrobiaceae bacterium | reverse complement strand
GACCTTCCTGTTGGTGCAATCGACCGGCGCGGGCAGATCCCAGGCGCGCTACTCGGTGAGCGACCTGGGCCAGCTGTCGCTCGGCGTCGCCACCAGCTTCTACCCGCCGACGTTCGGCGCGACGCGTGGCGTCACGGCCTACGCCAGCGACCTGACCGGCAACGGGATCGGGACCGATCACGCCACCTTGTCGCCGGCGCTGCTGGATTGCGTCAACGTGTACCAGGCGGGAGGTCCGCCGTTGCCCGCGAGCGGCGTCGAGCGACTGGCCGACGAACTCCAACTGGCCCAGTTCTGCGAGGAGCTGGCGCTGGTCTCCCACGTGGCGACCATCGCGGGTGCCCACCTCAACCGGGCCTCGTTCGTGGCCGCCTTCGACAAGGTGACCGGGTGGTCGCAGCGGGTCGCCCTGACGGCGCCGCTGAGCTTCGGACCGGGAAAGTTCGACGGCGCCGACAACTACCGGGTCGTCGAGTGGCGGGAAGACTGCGGTGGCGGCAACAGCTGCTACGCCGAGTTGGCGCCCTTCGTCAAGGGCCGCTGGTGACCGCTCCACCAGCGGCCCTTTCGGTTCGGGGCCTCGAGGTGGCGTTCGGTCCCGTCCCGGTGTGCGTGGGCATCGACCTGGATCTCCCGGCCGGCGCGCTCGGCGCACTGGTCGGGACCAACGGGGCGGGGAAGTCGACCATCCTGCGGGCGCTGGCCGGGGTGATCCCGGCGCGGGGCAGCATCCGGCTCTTTGGTGAGGAGATCTCCGGCCTGTCGCCCCGGCAACGGGTCCGCCGGGGCGTGATGCTGGTGGCCGGGGGGCGGGGCACGTTCCCGTCGCTTACCGTCGAGGAGAGCATCGCGGTCGGGGTCCGTAACACTCCGTTGGCAAAGGAGGCAGCGGCCGCCGTCGAGCGAGGACTCACCCTTTTCCCCCATTTGGCTTCTCGGCGCCGGCAGCGTACGGGCACCCTCTCGGCCGGGGAGCAGCACCTGGTGATCCTCGCCCGGGCCGTCATCGCCCGACCCCGCGTCCTGTTGGTGGACGAGATGAGCCTGGGCCTCTCGGGGGCGCTGGCCGACGACGTGGGCGAGATCCTGGCCGGACTGGGGAGCGTCTTGTTGGTCGACCAGTCGATCACCCGGGCGTTGGGGCTGGCGTCGTGGACCTGGTTCCTGGAGCGGGGCACCATCTGTTTCTCGGGCCCTCCCGACGAGCTGGCACGGCGCCGCGACCTGCTGCAGCCGGTGCTGCTGGCGTGATCCTCGGCCTGGTCACCGTCACGCTGAGCACCGCGGTGGCCGGGCTGATTGCGGGCCTGGCGATCGGCGGGTTGGCCGCCGGGCTGGTCCTCGTCTACCGCGCCAGCCGGGTCATCAATCTGGCCCACGCCGAGTTGGGTGCCGCGGCTGCCGCCCTGTGCGCGTGGCTGGTCGGGCCGGGCGGCCTGCCCGTAGCTGCCGCCACCGTGATCGCGGTGGGGGCGGCGGCGCTGACCGGTGCGTTGGTCGAGGTGGTCGTCGTCCGGCGCGTCGGCCGGGGTTCGGCGGCCGCGGTGCTGATCGCCACGGTGGGGGTGGGAGAGCTGCTGCTGGCGCTCAGCCTGGTGGCGATCGCGGGCATCAGTCGCCGCAGCGGCTACCCGGTCCCATTGCGGGTGACGCTGGATCTGGCCCGAGGCGTGACGCTGCACGGCGCTGACGTGGCGCTGCTGGTGCTCGTTCCCGGGCTGGCGTTGGTCCTGGCGCTGGTGTTGCGATGGACTGGTCTTGGTGCCGCCATCGGCGCCGCCAGCGACAACCCCGAGGCGGCTCGGCTGGCGGGGGTTCCCGTGGGCGCCCTGTCCGCCCTGGCGTGGGCCGCGGCCTCGGCGTTGGCGGCCGTCGTGGTGATCTGTCTGCTGGCGGGCCGGCCCCTCGTGGGCAGCGAGGCGTTGGGTCCCGAGGTGCTGTTCGAGGCGCTGGCGGCGGCGATGGTGGCGCGATTCGAGCACCTGCCCCGTGCGTTGGCGGCCGGCGTCGGCATCGGCGTGCTCGAGCAGGTGGTGGCGTTCAACTGGCCTGGCGGTGTGGCCCTGGTCGTGCTGTTGGCGGTCGCGGCCGGGGCGGCACTGGTCGTGTGGCGGCGTCCCGGCCGCGGCTCAGGCTCGGGCTTGCGGGGCTCGGGCTTTCGGGGCTCGGGCTTGCGGGGCTTGGGCTTTCGGGGCTCGGGGTCGGGGTCGCGGGGCTCGGATGGGCGCCCGTGGTTGGCGGTGCCGGTGCGTTTCTCCGGGGGCCCGCGCTGGGTGGGCCCGGCCGCGCTGGCGGCGGCGGTGGTCATCGGGGTTGCGTGGGCCAGCAACAGCCAAGCGTTGACCCTGACCGAGATCGCCTCCTACGCCACGCTGGCGATCTCGGCCACGCTCATCGTGGGTGTCGCCGGCCAGTTGTCGCTCGGGCAGGTGGCCTTTTTCGGGATTGGCGCGGCCGTCTCGTACCAGTTGTCGGTTTCGGCGGGACTCCCGTTCTGGCTGGCGTTTCTCGGCGCCGGGATGTGTGGGGCCGTGGCGTCGATTCTCGTGGGGGTCCCGGCCCTGCGGGCGCCGGGGCCGGTGTTCGCGGTCACCAGTCTCGGGTTCGCGCTCGTGTCCGCGGGCTGGCTGCTGGCCCGGCCGTGGCTGCTCGGGTCGGGCGTCACGGTGCCGAGGCCTATCGTCGGTCCCGTCGACTTGGCGGCGCAACGGCCGTACTTCGTGTTCGCCATGGTCGTGCTGGGCGCGGCGGCGTGGGCCGCCGGTCGCTTGCGGCGCGGGCCGGCCGGGCGGGCGATGGTGGCGGTGCGGGACAACGAAGCGGCGGCCGCGTCCTTCGGCCTGTTCGTCGTGGGGTCCAAGGTGTTGGCGTTCGCCGTGGCCGGCTTCCTGGCGGGGGTTGCGGGAGCGGTGTACGGGCACGGTTTGCAGTCCGTGACCGTGAACGACTTTCCGGTGGCGTCGCCAGGGCTGCAGATCGGGGCGGTGGACAGCCTGCGAATCGTCGCCATCGCCGTCATCGGCGGGCTCGGGTCGGTGTGGGGCGCGGTGGTGGCGGCCGCGCTCGTCGTCGGGGTGAACGAGCTCACGACCAGCGTCGCGTTGCGGCTGGCGACGACCGGTGCGGGACTGCTCGTCGTGCTCATGGTGGCACCGGAGGGTCTCGCAGGGCTCTTCGTGGGATGGCGGCGGCGGTGACGGCGGTGACGGCGGCGGCCGCTGCCGCGTCGGTGGTGGGGTCGTGGAGGCGGCGGCCGGGCGGCGGCGTGGCGTGAGCGTGGCGTGACCCTGCTCCTGCGGGCCGAGGCGTTGGTCGTTCGCTATGGCGGCGTCGTGGGCCTCGACGGTATCGATCTGTGCGTCGAGGCCGGGGAGTTCGTGGGCCTGGTCGGCGCCAACGGGGCGGGAAAAACGACCCTGCTCGACTGCCTGTCCGGCCACCTGATGCCCGCGGGTGGCCGGGTGTGGTTGCGCGGCCGCGAACTCACGCGGCTGGGTCCGGGGAGGAGGGCCCGGCTCGGCGTGATCCGGACGTTTCAGGACGCCCGGCTGTTTCCGACCATGCCGGTACGCGACGTCCTCCTCCTGTCCGGGTCGGGAGCCGACGGGCGAACAGGGTTGGAGCCGGTTTTGGACCGGCTGGTGGGGGAGTTGTCGACCGGGGAGCGCAAGCGACTGGAACTTGCGTGCGTCCTGGGACGGCGACCGCAGGTGCTGCTGCTGGACGAGCCGTCGGCGGGACTGGCGGCGGCTGACGTGCCGGCGATGGCGTCGCTGTTGCGGGCCGCGGCCGAGGCCAGCGGTGCCGGCGTGGTGATGGTGGAGCACGACCTGCCGCTGGTCTGGGAACTCGCCGATCGGGTGGTGATCCTCGATGGCGGGAGGGTGGCGGCGGAAGGCCCGCCGGATTCCCTGCGCGGCCATCCGGCGCTGGCCTTCGGCCGGCTCAGGTGAGCTGTCGCCCGGCTATCTGGGCGTTGTTTCGGACAGACGTCCGTTTTTCCTTGGACAAACCCACATGGGGTGTGGGTTTGTCGAGGAAAAAGGCCCTACATCTCCTCGAAGAGGTCGTCGCCCCTCCGGAGGCGGGTGGCGATGCGGACCAGTTGCGGGAGTTCGCGCCTGGTCGGCGTGTGGGCAGCCAGGAAGCGGGCCGCCCCCGCGAGCAGCAGGGCCTGGGGTTCTGACCCATCGGGCCAGGCCTGCGCCTGGCGGGCCGCGGCCTCGACGGTCTGGAACCAATGGAACTCGGCATCCTCGGCCACCAGCGCGTGACCCAAGGCTGCGATCACGGGAGCGGGATCACCGTGTTCGAGCAACCAGCCGTAGACGATGCCACCGGCCCGGTCCACCTGCCCCTGCGCCTCCCAGCACGCGTCGAGGTCGCCCAGGTCGGGGTGGCCGATGGGGGCCAGCCGGGCCGCAGGCACGTTGAGGAAACGGTCCAGGAAGACCTTCAGCACCCCGTGGACCGCCCCCCGGAGCAAATCGACCGAAGGGTTACGGACCAACGCCTGGTGGACGGCGTTGGCGTAGGTGAAGCCGTGATGGACGACATCCCAGTCGCCGTGGTCGTTCTGCACGTGGAAACGGGTGATCCGCAACCCCGCGGCCAGCGCCACGGCGCGCCCGGCCTGTTCCGGCGTGAACCCGGCGTGGAGACCCTCGAGCAGGCTGTCCACCGCCTCCGCCGGGTCCTCGCCGGACTGCGGGCCAAGCATCCGCCATGCCAGTGCGGCCACCTCGTCGTCGGCAACGCCGGCTCCCTTGAGCAGCACGTCACCTTCGGACGCCAAGCGGTCCGAGGCGGAACGGGCCAGCCCGGCCAGGTCGTGGGGGTGGCGCCAGGACCCCAGTTCCTCGGACCGCCGGGCCGACGCCGTCTGCATCACGAGGGCGGGGAGAACCGCGGGCGCCGCGTCCCATCCCAGGTGCTCCAACGCCTCGAACGCCTTGTTGGTGAAGTCCAGCGTGTGCCCCCCGTCGAGGAACACGTGGTCGGTGGCGGCCGCGAACATGAACCGCTCGGTCGTATCCCGATCCGCTGCTCCGAGGCCGATGGCGGTGGCCAGGGTCCGCTCCGCGGCCTCGTCGGTGCGGGTGTCGATGAACCGCCGGTACCACGAGGCCAGCCGCTCAGGGGTCACCGCCTTCGTGGCCAGGGGCGCCAAAGGGAACCGGTCGGCATGACCCGCGGTGTCCCGGGACAGGAACGCCAGCCCATGTATCAAGGCGAGGGGGCGGTCCGCCGGCGCCAGTTGCGGGAGGAGGTTGGCCATGGCGGTCAGGACCGTGAGCCCCGCGCCCCAGCCTTCATGGCGGTGGGTCGTGCCGAACACCACGCCCCGGCGCACGGCCTCGGCCGCCGGTGCGCCCGCATCGAGCAACCCGAGGACCGCCTTGGCGGTCACCAGCGTAAGTCCCTGTTCGAGCCCCTCGTCGAGCCGGACGAGCAGGGCCGGCGTCGGGTCGGTGGTGGGCGGGGTCAGGACCAACACCCGCCCGTCGCGGATCTCGACGGGGTAGGCCCGGACGTCGTCCGCGAAGGGGTCAAGGGTGCCGCCCGAGCACAGGTCGAAACGTGCATGGTGCCAGTGGCACGTGAGCAGACCGTCCTCGACCGTCCCGCGATGCAAGGGGAAGCCCAGGTGGGGGCAGCGATCGTCGACCGCGTAGGCCCGGCCGCCGTACCACACCACGCAGACCCCGTGGCTGCCGACCTTGGTCACCAGCATCCCGCGGGACTGAAGTTCCTCGACCGAACCGGCGTCAACGCCTTGCATCAGGGCCATACCTGGGATCGTAACGGCGACGTTCGGATTTAACAAGTAAAAGCTTGTTATTGCCGCTGATCAGTTAGTCTGGACGCTGTGGTCACCCCTGCGACTGCCACGACGCCGGTGCAGCCGGCAACCCGGCGGGCGATCCTGCTCACCATCAAGCGGCGCGGCGAAGCCCGGGCGGAGGAGCTGGCGTCGTCGCTCGGAATCACCCCGAGCGCCATCCGCCAGCACCTGGCGGCGTTGCTCGGCGAGGGTTTGGTCGCCATACGGGAACAGCGGGGGAGCGCCGGCCGCCCGAAACACGTCTACTCCGTCACCAGCAAGGCCGAAGACCTGTTTCCGAAGTCTTACGGCGAGTTGACGTGCGAGTTGTTGGAATACGCTGGCGCCGAAGGGCCGGGCACGGTTGACCGGATGTTCGAGCGGCGCCGCCAGCGCCGGGTGGCGGGTGCCGAGGTCCGGCTGGCGGGCAAGTCGTTCGACGAGCGGGTCGAGGAACTGGCCAAGATCCTCGACGAGGACGGCTACCTGGCCGACACCGTGCGCGGAGACGACGGCGAATGGCGCATCGTCGAGCACAACTGCGCCATTCTCGAGGTGGCGTTTCGCTACGGCCAGGCGTGTTCGAGCGAGATCGGTTTTCTCCGCGACGTGATGCCCGACGCCCAGATCGACCGGGTGTCGCACATGGCATCGGGGGAGCATCACTGCGCCTACCGGGTGCGGCGCCGAGACACGGGCGCGAGCGATGCGGGCGTGGGTGACACCGCCTCGGGCGGCGCGGGCGCGGGCGGCCCCGACGGCGCCGGTGGCGGCGACGTTCCGGGGCCCTGAGGCGGGGGAGCGCCGGGCCATGTCGGGGCCCTTGGCGGGGTGCCGGATCATCGAACTGGCGGGGCTCGGCCCGGCCCCGTTCGGGGCCATGATGCTGGCCGACATGGGGGCCGAGGTGATCCGCATCGACCGGCCTTCGGCGGTCGACGGGCCTGCGATCCCCGGCCGGGACCCGTCGCAGGACCTGCTCAACCGGGGCCGGCATTCGGTCGCGGTCGACCTCAAGCATCCCGACGGCGTGGCCACGGTCCTGACCTTGGTGGCGCAGGCCGACGCGCTGGTCGAGGGCTTCCGGCCCGGCGTGGCGGAGCGGCTCGGTATCGGGCCCCAGCCGTGCCTCGAGCGCAACCCCCGGCTGGTGTACGGCCGCATGACCGGTTGGGGCCAGGACGGGCCGAAGGCCCACCTCCCCGGCCACGACATCAACTACCTGGCGCTGTCGGGAACCCTGTCGGCCATCGGCCGCCAGGGCCAGGCGCCGGTCCCGCCCCTCAACCTGGTCGCCGACTTCGGCGGCGGAGGCATGATGCTCGCCTTCGGTGTGGTGTGCGGGTTGCTGGAGGCACGGCGCTCCGGTCAGGGCCAGGTCATCGATGCCGCCATGGTGGACGGCTCGGCGTTGCTCGCCACCATGATCCACGGGTTCCGCTCGGCCGGCCTGTGGCGCGACGAACGCGGGACCAACCTGCTCGACAGCGGCGCCTGGTTCTACGAGGTGTACGAGACCGCCGACGGTCGGCACATCGCGGTCGGCGCCCTCGAACCGAGGTTCTGCGCCGAGCTGATCCGGCTCTGCGGCCTGGACGGCGACGTACCGCAGCAGATCGACCGGGCCAGCTGGCCGGCCATGAAGGAGCGCCTGGCAGCGGTGTTCCGCACCAAGACGCGGGACGAGTGGTGCACCCTGCTCGAGGGGACCGACGGCTGCGTGGCTCCGGTCCTTGGGCTTGGCGAGGCGCCCCTTCATCCCCACAACGCCTACCGGCAGACCTTCACCGAGGTGGCCGGAGTGGTCCAGCCGGCGCCGGCGCCCCGATTCAGCCGGACCCCCGGTACGATCGGCCGGCCGCCACCGGTACCCGGGCAGGACACCGACGAGGTGCTCCGCGCATGGGGGTTCGACCAGTCCGACATCGACAAGCTACGAGCGGCGGGTGCGATCGGTTCGCGCGATCCGTGACGAAGGAGTGAGTGGAGCTTTGGGTACTGCGGTGTTTTTCCACGCCCATCCCGACGACGAGTGCATCCTGACCGGCGGCACAATGGCGAAACTGGCGGCCGAGGGGCATCGCGTCGTCCTCGTGACCGCCACCCGGGGCGAACAGGGCGAGGTGGCGGAGGGGGTCCTGGCCGAGGGAGGACAACTCGGCGCCCGCCGGGTCCAGGAGTTGCAGGCGTCGGCCCAGGTGCTCGGGGTCAGCCGGTTGGAGTTCTTGGGGTATGCCGACTCGGGGATGATGGGGACCGGGACCAACGACGCGCCGGATTGTTTCTGGCAGGCCGATCTGGACGAGGCGGCCCAGCGGTTGGCGGCCATTCTGGCTGAGGAATCGGCGTCGGTGGTCGTGGTCTACGACTCCCATGGCGGCTACGGCCACCCCGACCACATCCAGGTCCACCGGGTCGGCGTGCGTGCCGCGGAGCTGGCAGCCGTCGACACGGTGTACGAAGCGACGATCGACCGGGATCGCGTGGTGCGGATGATCCGGGCGGCGGGCGGCCCCATCGACGGCGCCCCGGACATCGACGAGAACTCGGACTTCGGGGTCCGCGAGGGTGACGTGACGACCAGGATCGACGTGAGCGGCCACGTGATGGCCAAGCGCCGGGCCATGCGCTGCCACCCCAGCCAGATCCCCGACGACGTGTTTTGGCTGACGATGCCCGACGAGCAGTTCCAGATGGCGTTCTCCGAGGAGCAATTCATCCACCGGGGGGTGCCGGCGGGCACCACCGAGTCCGACATCTACGTCGGCTGATGGGCTGGACGCACACCGGATACGCCCAACGGATCATCTTCGGCCTCGACGCCATCGACGGAGTCGACGACATCGTGAAAGAGGCGGGTGGCCGGCGCGTGATGCTGGTCACGACGACAGGGCGGCGGCAGTCGCCTGCGGGGGAGCGGCTGGTCGACCTGCTCGGGCGGCGGCTGGTAGCGATCTTCGACGGCGTCCGGCCGCACGTGCCGACCACCGCGGTGCAAGACGCCCTGCGCCAGGCCGAATCCTCCGATGTCGACGCCGTCGTCTCCTTCGGGGGCGGTTCGTGCGCCGACCTCGCCAAGGCGGTGTGCTTCTTCACCGAGCAGCGGGCCGGCCGCCCCGGCGCTTCGTACCTGGACCGGCCGGTGGTCGCCCACGTCGCCATCCCGACGACGTATTCCGGGGCCGAGCTGACCCCGTTTTTCGGCATGACCGACGAGGCGGCCCATCGCAAGTCGGGCGCCGGTGGCCCGACCATCGCCCCCGTCGCCGCCATCTACGACCCGGTGGTCACCTTGTCGACCCCCGCCAAGGTCGCGGCCGAGACCGGGATGAACGCCCTGGCCCACGGGATCGAATGCGCCTACTCTCCGACCCGCAGCCCTGAGGCAGAAGCCATTGCCTTGGCGACCGTGCGCCGAGTGGCCGCCGCCCTGCCGCGAGTGATCGCCCAGCCCGATGACCTGGCGGCTCGAACGGCCATGTTGGAGGCGGCGGTGCTCGGCGGCCGGTGCCTGCAGAACGCCAGCATGGGCGCCCATCACGGATTGGCCCAGCTCGTGGGCGGCCGCACTGGCGTGGCCCATGGTCTGGTCAACGCCATCCTGCTGGCCCACGTCCTGCGCTGGAATACCGTCGCCATCCCGGCCGAGGCTCGCCGCATCGGCGAGGCGTTGGCTTCCGCCGACCCAGGAGCCGATCCCGCCGATCCAGGAGCGGATCCCGGAGCCGATCCCGCCGACGCCGTCGACCGCCTGCGCCGGCGGGTGGGACTACCCGGGCGCTTGTCGGAGGTCGGTGTCGATCGTGAGGACATCGAGGCCGTCGTGCGCATGAGTTCGAGCAACGCCAACGTGGGCAATAATCCCCGCCCCGTCTCGCCCGAGGACGCTCGCTCGCTGCTCGAGTCGGCGTTCTAGCGGGCGCCGCTCACCGGGGCGTGGAATAGCCGTGTCGCCGGCCGCGGCGCTTGCCATCTTCGCCTCCGGCCTGGCGGCGGGCACCGTCAACACGATCGTCGGTTCCGGTTCGCTCATCACCTTCCCGACCCTGCTGGCCCTCGGCTACTCGCCGGTCGTCGCCAACGTGAGCAACACCGTCGGCTTGGTACCGGGGTCGATCAGCGGTGCCGTCGGCTACCGCCGGGAACTCGTCGGCCAGCGCTCCCGGCTGGCGTACCTCGGGGGGGCATCGGTGGCGGGCGGCATCACCGGCGCCGTCCTGCTCCTGGTTCTGCCCGGGAGCGTGTTCCGGGGGATCGTCCCGGTCCTGATCCTGCTGGCCTGCGCCCTGATCGTCGTGCAGCCCCGCTTGGCCGCCCGGGTCGCCCAGAGGCGCTCGGCGCCCGACGCACCGACACCGGCCCATGGTGGTCCGGTCCTGCTGGCCACGGTCTACCTGACCGGGGTCTACGGGGGCTATTTCGGTGCCGCCCAAGGCGTAATCCTCATCGCCCTGCTCGGCATCTTCGTCAACGACGAACTGCAGCGCCTCAATGCGGCCAAGAACGTGCTGGCGGCGCTGGTCAACGGGGTGGCGGCGCTGCTGTTCATCGTGGCCGCCCACGTGGCGTGGGGCCCGGCGGGGATCCTTGCCGCCGGGGCGACAATCGGCGGCCAGGTCGGAGCCAAGCTGGGCCGCCGGCTTCCGGCGCCCGTCCTGCGGGTGGCGATCGTCGTCGTCGGCACCGCCGTGGCCATTCGGTTGCTCGTCTGATGGCCTGTACGCTCGGCGCCGTGTCCGTAGTCAAGATCAACGCAATCGACGTGCCGTCCGAACGCAGCGACGACATGGCGGCCCGCTTCGCGGCCCGGGCGGGCCACGTCGAGCAGGCCGAGGGGTTCGAGGAGTTCCGCCTGCTGCGCCCAACCGACGGGCGTACGACGTGGCTGGTGTACACCCGGTGGCGCGACGAGGACTCCTTCCAGGCGTGGGTCGGCTCCCAGGCGTTCAACCAGGGCCATGCCAAGCCGCAGGGCCCCGGAGGTCCGGTGGCCACCGGGAGCTCGCTGTGGGAGTTCGAGTTGGCTCAGGAGGCGGCGCCCAAGTTGAGCCACTCATGAGCCACTCATGAGCTGGCACTAGGCCCGCCACGATGGTTCTGGCGTCATTGCGCGACGTCCACGTCGCCTGGGCCTGGGTGCTGATCATGAGCAACGGTCTGGCCGGACTGTGGTCGCTCTGCGCCCACTGGGCGCCCGGGTTGCGGACCCGGGCCCTGTGGTGGTTCACGGTGTTCGCGGAAGTGGCGGTCTTCGTCCAGGTGGCCCTCGGTGTGGGCCTGATCGCGGGCCAGAAGCTGTCGGCGCCCAAGTTCCATCTGTTCTACGGATTCGTCGCGATCATCGCGGTCGGCATCTTGTACAGCTACCGGGACGCACCGTGGATGCGCAACCGCCTGTACCAGTGGTACGGCGCGGGGGGCCTGTTCGTGATGGGACTCGGGATCCGGGCCATGCTCGTCGCCCGGGTGGGGGCGCGCTAGAACGACGCGCTATGACCAAGCGCAGGTCACGCGCACCACGCGCAGGCCACGGGCCAGGTCAGCTCAGGTGCACCACCGGGCAGGTCAGGGTCCGGGTGATGCCGTCGATCAGCTGGACCCGGCTCACGACCATCTTTCCGAGTTCGTCGACCGATCCCGCTTCGGCTCGGACGATCACGTCGTATGGTCCGGTGACGTCCTCGGCGGACACGACCCCTTCGATCTTGCCGACTTCAGACGCCACGTGGGCGGCCTTGCCGACCTCCGTCTGGATGAGGACGTACGCACTGACCGCCATAGGCTCCTCCTGGCTGGTTCGACCGGAGGCATCGTAACCAGCCCACCGCCCCGCCGCTCAGCCGAGCGCGGCCCGGGACCACCACCAGGCGAACATCGGTCGGTCGGGGCCGCCTGGAATGCCACCTGGCCTATGGTGATCACCGCAACTCAGCGAAGCGGAGCATCTTCTTGTCGATCTTGTCACCCTCCACCTTCAAGGACCCGGCACCTCTCGTCCCTCGCCGGGTCCTGTTCGGGAACCCCGAACGGTTCAGTCCCCGTGTCTCCCCTGACGGCACCCGTGTGGGCTGGATCGCCCCCGACGAAGGCATCCTCAATGTCTTCGTGGCGCCGCTCGACGACCTCACGGCGGCCACGCCGGTCACCAAGGACCGTGAGCGGGGCATCCGCGCCTTTTTCTGGGCGCACGACAACCGCCACCTCCTCTACGTCCAGGACCAGGGGGGCGACGAGAACTGGCGCATCTACGCCGTCGACCTGGTCGACGGCGGCGTCCGCGACCTGACGCCGTTCGAGGGCGTCCAGGCCCAGGTGATCGAGGTCAGCAAGCACTTCCCGGAACGCATCCTGGTCGGGCTCAACAAGGACGACCCGCAGCTGCACGACGTGTACAGCCTCGACCTGGCGTCGGGCGAGCTGACCAAGGAAGCCGACAACCCGGGCTTCGTCGGCTGGGTCGTCGACGCCGAGATGCGGGTCCGGGGTGCCATCGCTCCGACGCCGGAGGGCGGAAGCACCATCGTCGTGCGGCAGTCGGTGACCGATCCGTGGCAGGCCTTGATCGACGTGCCGCCCGACGACGCCCTGACGACGGCCCCGGTGGCCTTCAGTACCAACGGCCGCTTCCTGCTCACCCAGTGCTCGGTGGATGTCGACGCCGGTCGCCTGATGTGGGTCGACACCGATTCGGGCGACTACGAAGTGGTGGCCGAGGATCCCCAGTACGACGTGACGGGAGTGCGGCTGCATCCCGACACCCGCATCGTGCAGCTGGTCAGCATCCAGCGCGAGCGGATGGACATGGTCGTGCTCGACCCGACCATCGCCGAGGACATCGGGGCCCTGACCGCCTACCACAAGGGCGACCTGTCGGTGCTCAACCGCGACGACGCCGACAACATCTGGCTGGTCAGCTACACCGAGGACGACGGCCCGGTGCACTTCGTCGCCTGGGACCGGTCCAAGCAGGTGGCGACGCCCCTGTTCGCCCACCAGCCGGCGCTGTTGGACTACACGCTGGCACCGATGGAGCCTTTTGCCTGCTCCACGCGCGACGGCCTGATCATCTACGGCTACGTCACCTTCCCGCCTGACGAGGAGCGCATCGACCTGCCCACCGTGCTCAACGTCCATGGCGGCCCCTGGGCACGAGATGTGTGGGGCTACAACGCCGAGGCCCAGTGGCTGGCCAACCGCGGGTATCTCTGCATCCAGGTCAACTTCCGCGGGTCGACGGGCTACGGCAAGGACTTCACCAACGCGGGCAACAAGCAGTGGGGCGCCAAGATGCAAGACGACCTGCTCGACGCCGTCCAGTGGGCCGTCGATCGCCGCTACGCCGACCCCAGCCGGGTCGCCATCTACGGCGGCTCCTACGGGGGGTACGCGGCGCTGGCCGGAGCCGCCTTCACCCCCGACGTCTTCGCCTGCGCGGTCGACATCGTGGGACCGTCCAACTTGAAGACCCTGATCGAATCGGTTCCCCCCTACTGGGCACCGCTGATCGCCCAGTTCCACACCCGGGTGGGGAACCCCGACACCGAGGCCGACTTCTTGTGGGAGCGCTCCCCGCTGTCGAAGGTCGACCAGATCACCATCCCCCTGCTGATCGCCCAGGGCGCCAACGACCCGCGCGTCAAGCAGGCCGAGTCGGAACAGATCGTGGCCGCGCTCGAGGAGCGGGGGATCGACTACCAGTACCTGCTGTTCGCCGACGAGGGCCACGGATTCGCCCAGCCGGAGAACCGTCTGAAGTTCTACGCCGCGGCCGAGGCCTTCTTGGCCAAGCACCTCGGCGGCCGGGCCGAACCGCCGGAGCAGCCCGGACCGGCGTCGCCGCCTGAAGGCTGAATCGATTTGTTTGTTAGCACTACATGACCTCTGGCGGTCACGTAGTGCTAGGAAAGCGGTTTCGGAAGGTGGCCACGAACCCGCGGCCGACGAAAGCGCCCTGGGCTACGACCCCAGGCGCTTGCGCAGCGCCTCCAGCTCGTCACGCAGCACGCTCGGAAGACGATCCCCGAACACCGCGTAATGCTCCTCGATCGAGGGCAGCTCGTTGCGCCATTCGGCGGTGTCGACGCGGAGCAACTCGTCCATGTCCGCCGGTGCCACGTCGAGCCCGTCGGTCGGGATGGCCCCCGGTGCCGGCAGCAGGCCGATCGGGGTCTCGATGGCGGCGCCGGTCCCGGCGCAGCGCTCGAAGACCCACTCGAGGACCCGGCTGTTCTCCCCGAACCCGGGCCACAGCCAGCGCCCGGTGGCGTCCTTGCGGAACCAGTTGACGTAGAAGATCTTCGGCAGCT
>JAUTXM010000012.1 GCA_030838025.1 Acidimicrobiaceae bacterium | reverse complement strand
GTGGCCATCGACCCGGCACCGTTTCGCGGTGTCCTGCCCCTGCCCATCTCCTCGCTCAAGTCGTCGGCGCCGGTATTGCACAACCCCGCCAACCGGGGCCGGGCCATACCCCTCACCTACGAACAGTTCCGCTTCGGTTTCGCCAACGCCGTCCCCGAGGACGAGGCCAAGGATCTGTATGCCAACTTCGCCGTTCCCGCGCCCGGAGCGCCCCTTTTCCAGGCCGCGGCCGCCAACTTCAACCCCTGGACCGAAGCCAAGGTCGACACCAGGAACCCTGAACGGGGCCCGCTGCTTCTCATCTCGGGCGAGAAAGACAACACGGTGCCCTGGGCCATCGTGAACGCATCCTACAAACGCCAGAAGCACAACGACGGCGTCACCGAGATCGCAAAAATCCCCAACCGGGGCCACGCTCTGACCATTGACAGCGGCTGGCGCGAAGTGGCCGACACCGCGTTGCACTTCGTGAAGCGCTTCGTCGACGCCTAACGACAGATCAAATGCTGACCGACCACCAACGGACCAGACCCAAGTTCCCGGTTTGGCAGGCCGCCATGTTTTCGAGTGCCGCTAACTGCCGCGCCCAAAGGCCGCGATTGCGGAAAGGAAAGGATTTAGGGTACGACCACTCTGAACGACACCCCGAAAGTAGACGTCCGGCGCGCCGCTGACCGTTTCGCCACGAAATTGCCGTGGCCGGATTCGCACCACTCGTTTTCGTTCGGCCACCATTGAGACCCTGGCAACATCCATTTCGGCGTGCTGCTCGTCACCAATGACGACAGTGTGCGAGCCGGTATCGGCTTTTGAGACCTGGTGCGCAGCAACGCCAGGCGCTGGACGCATAAGAGGCTGAACGGGGGCCGTCTCCAACCCCGGTTGCGCCATGGGTGATGCGCCGAAGGACGTCGAGGCTGGCAAGGTGTACGACTCGCAGCGAGAGTTCATGCGTCTTGGGGCTACGCAGGTTCGTCCCCCGAAACCAGTTGGCTGAGCAGCGATGTCGGCTCGATGCCGACCTCAGCTTGGAGCAGCGCGCGGTAGCGCTCGAACTCGTCGACCGCGTCCGCCCGTTGCCCCCGGGCCAGGAAGACCCGAATGAGGGCGGCGCGGGCACTCTCCCGCAGGGGTTCGGCCTGCACGGCTGCTCGTGCCGCGGATGCTGCCTCGGCCAAGCGGTCAGCGGCCGTCAGTCGCGCCGCCACCGTTTCAAGTGCGTGCATACGGAGTTGGTGCCAGGCCTCGGCCGCGAACAATGCCCAGTGGTCGTACCACCCGGGCAACAGATCCTCCGAGAGGGCCGCTACTGCGGTGGCGCCGGTGTCGGGGTCGGCCGGCGGAGCGTCGGGGTCGAGCAGCCGTCGGGCCAGCGACTCGGCGTAGCGGACGTCGATGACCATGCCGTCGCCCAACCTCAGATCGGCTCCGGTCACCATCACCGTCTCGTCGGCCCGAGAGTTGAGGCCGAAGATGGCGGTGCGTAGATACTCGGAGGCCTGTTCGTCGGAGGCCCGAGGCCACAGTGTTCGGGCCACTTCATAATGCGGCATCTCCCGGTCGCGCAAGGCCAAGAACGCGAGGAGCCGCTGGGAGCCGGCTGGGATTCCGAGCAGCACGTTACCCTCCACGGCGAAAACGAAGCCTCCGAGCAGGGACAGGTCGCTCAAGGCCCGATCACGGGACGCGTATCGTCCAACGTTCCACGGAGGGATCGCCGACGCTCGGCTAGGCACTCCTCCCCGGCGTTCGGCGGCGTAGCCACCGATGTCTGGGTGGTCTGAGGAGGCCAGGTCGTCTCGGTGGCGGGCCCTGAACTCTGGCGGGCGCGTGCGGTCGCCATTGACGATGACTCAACCAGCCAGCAAATCCATCCGTGCTCGCGCGCAGATCGCCCAAAGGCTACCCAGCCTGGGGGTTCCAGTTCCCGAATCGGCAAAACCTCAAGTAGCCAGATTAGGGAGGCCGATACGCCAGGCGCACTGGGACGGCACCAACCCCCGTAGCCCAAAGCTGAGGCATGTCGCCCGTTATGAGCCTCCATCGCCGCGATTGTCCTCCCCGAGTAGGCTCTCTGTCAAGTGACAGTGTCAAATGACACAACGTCCTGACACATGACCATGACGAAACGGTATGAGAGATCGGTACAGTGTGGACGTGGCGAGGGACCGACTCGGAGAATCCCTGAGGACGGCGCGCGCTCGCGCCCGATGGACACGTGAGGCGCTCGCCTACTACTCGGGCGTGAGTTGGTCCGCCATTGCCCAAATCGAGTCGGGCAGGCGTAGAGACGTTCGCCTCAGCACGTTGTTTGCCCTCGCCGACGCGCTCGAGGTTAGTGTCGACTACCTGATCGGCACGACAGCGGCGATCTCGCCGAGCCTCTTTGAGCACCGTGTGCTCGCCTATGGGAACGACGAGGAGTACCTCGAAGCGGCGGTCCCCTTCCTCGTCGATGGGATCGAACTGTCGCACTGTCTCCTGGCGGTGACCACCGGGTCGAAGAACGCACTCCTCCGTGACGCACTCGGTGAGCGTGCCGAACACGTCGAGTTCACGGACTGGGCGGACTGGTATCCCTCGCCCAAAGAAGCCCTGAGGCGGTATAGGGCGTTCGTAGAACAGAAGTTTGACGCGGGAGCAGTTTGGATCAGAATCGTCGCTGAGGCTGGCTGGTCGGGCCGGTCCGCGTTTGACATCGCGACGTGGACTCGCTACGAATCGCTGATCAACCTCGCTTTTGCGACCGCGCCGGCCACGATCATGTGCACGTATGACGTCCGGCTATTTCCAGTCGACGTCGTCGCCGAAGCATGCTGCACCCATCCGCATGTCGCAGACGGGAGTGGCGTGAGCGCGAGTCTCACGTATCGAAAGCCCGAGGACTTCCTCCTGGAGCCGCAAGACGCCCTCGGTTGACGTTGACGGGCCCCCGACATGGTCTCGAAGGGGCCCACGACCCTGGCTCCACCCAGGCCCGGATGATCAACAGCCCATGATGATCGTCGTCCATACTTGATCGAGCCGAAGCGCGTACGGGCTTTGGCGCTCTCATCTCCTCCTGCGCTTCGAGGCTGGAGAGCAGCTCAACAATGACGGTCAGCTGGATGTCTAGCTCGGCCCGTGGCAATACCCGGTAGCGCTCGAACTCCCGGACCGCCTCAGGGGGGTTCCCTTCAGTGAAGTGGACACGCATGCGTGCATGCGGTGTTGCTGTGGGCCGCTGAAATCCCCCACCGTCGATCACCGATTCCCCAGTGGATCGGCAACGACTCCTTGCGTTCCTGGCGGTGCGGGACCAAATGGCTACGACCCGAGGCGGCCCGTGCCGCGGGCCGCAGTCCGAGCCGAACCGTTGCGAGAAAGCGCACATCCGACCCTCTGTCGTCGCCGCGCCAATCAGGGCGACGTGGCCGGGTGTCTGGCCGACCGCGTTACGAATCCACTGGTGGAGTGGCTTCATTCCGATAATTCGTTATGCGCTGCGGGTCTGACGGACTCAAGCCGCCGACGCGATCGTCAGGTCTACGAATTCGACGCGATAGAGGTTGCGTCTCTGTGTGGCCGGGCGACACTTGTTTCGGGAACGACGACGGCGAGCACCGCCATGTCATCATCGGGGGGAGTGGTGGCATAGGCGACCGCGGCGTCCTCCACTTGTCGGGCAAGCTGTATCGCCGGGGCTCGGGCCACTGACCGTAGTGTCGTTCCCAGA
Source organism: Acidimicrobiaceae bacterium (assembly GCA_030838025.1). Taxonomy (GTDB): domain Bacteria; phylum Actinomycetota; class Acidimicrobiia; order Acidimicrobiales; family Palsa-688; genus JALYXV01. The sequence continues at coordinate 16,143 of JAUTXM010000012.1, read as the reverse complement.
GTCGTTTCACCGAAGAGTTCTTTTCCTCCGCGGCGCTCGGTGATGCCGTCGGTGAATAGCACGAGGGCGTCACCGGGTCCGAGCTCGCACGCTTCGTCGGATACGTCGATGTCGGCCATCACGCCGAGGAGGCTTCCCGGTCGGCCAACCTCGATGACCTCTGCGTCGGCTCGGACCAGTACTGGCAGAGGGTGTCCGGCGACGCTGATGACCACCTGGGCGCCGGTCGGCGTCGGGGTCACCGCGGCAAGACACACGGTGCAAAAGCTGGGGTCGCCGTCTCTGTCGTTGGACGGCCGGCGGGCCGTCTGCTCATCTCCGGCGGCGAGGATGAGCCGGTTCAGGTCGTGGAGCACCGCGGCCGGGGAGGTGGCGTGTAGGGCGAGGGCGCGGATGGTGTGCCGTGTCAGGCCGGTCATGGCGGCCGCGGCTATGCCCCGCCCGCACACGTCGCCCACCGCCAGCAGCCAGGTGCCGTCGCCGAGGGGGAAGCAATCGTAGAAGTCGCCGCCCACTTGGCCCGCGGCCCGATAGCGGGCGGCCAGCTCCAATCCGGGGATGTCGGGCAGCCGTCCTGGGAGCAGCGCCCGGGCCAAGGTCTCGGCGGTGGCATGCTCGGCGGCGTAGGACCGGGCGTTGTCGACCGTGGCCGCGACCCGGTTGGCGAACTCCTCGGCCAACTCCAGATCAGCAGGGCGGTATGGGGGACGGTTCTTGCCGGCGGCCAGGGTCAGCACTCCGATGACCCGCCCCCGGCTGGCCAGCGGCACCAGCATCACTGACGCAACGCCCAGACGGCCCAGTAGCTCCAAGTGGTCGTCATCGACGGCGACCTGTTCGAGCAGTGCAGCGGTGACGTCGCTCACCAGGATCGAGTGCCCCGCGGTCAACGCGGCGAGGGCGCCGCTGGCAGTAAGCGGGTCGCCGTAGCCGTCCAGGCGGCCCAGGATCTCGCTACCTACCAGTTCGGGAGGGCCGACCGCGACGCGTAGCACTCGGCCGTCGTCTGAGAATTCCCGCACGGCGCACCAGTCGGCCAGTTCGGGCACTACCAGGTCGGCCACCTCTTGGAGGACCCGGCGCGGCTTCAGGGACGTGACCAGGAGCCGCCGGCCGGCCGAGGCCAGAAAAGCCAGGCGGGCCTCGCTGGCCCGGAGCTCCTCGATGGCGACTTGGCGGTCGGTCACATCCCGAAAGACGTTCACCGCGAAGACGACCCGGCCGATTTCGTCTCGCACCGGCGCCGCCTTGACCAGCGAGAACCGCTCCGCACCGGTGGAGCGCAGCCGGAAACGCACCAGCATCTCGGGCGGGTCGCCGCCCGCCAGTGCGGCCCGGCCCGGGAGCGACCCGGCGGCCAAGGGCCGGCCGTTAGCGTCGAGCACCTCGAAGCGGGCCATGATGTCGGTGGGTGTGACGGCGAGTAGCGCCGCCGGCGACGAGAACCCCAACAGTTCCGCCGCGGCGTCGTTGGCCAGTATCAGCGAGCCGTCAGGGCCCTGGACGGTGATCGCGTCGCTGACTGCGTTGAGCGCGGCGGTCAACTCTTCGGCGCTGAAGGCCACCGGGTTCTGGCCCGAGGCGGCCCTCGGGTCCCACCTGGCTTGGCCCGTTCCTTGGGGGGTTGCCTGTGTCACGCGGCCCCGAGACTGACTCGTCGATGATGGGCAGTCCGAGCCCCCGACTACTTGAAGGCGGCCGGCCACCGCGGAGAGAAAAGAGGCTCGCCCCCGGGCGTCAGCTGGAACGAAAGTGTATGACCGCAATGCCCTGTTGTGTCAATGCAATGTTACGGTCCGGAGGGGTCCCACCCGTACCCGCCATCGGTCGACGCAGGATCATGCGGTGAGATCAGGTTTCGTCGGCCCGCGGCGCTTGTGACCCCATTGAATTGGGGGGAAGGGTTTGGGCCTCGGACAGTGGTTCCTGTCCCGAGGCGCCCCAGATCATTCGGGGCACACCTCCGCCAGCCAGTCCCGGACCAGGGCGCAGACGTCGTCGGGCCGGCACAGCGTGACGGTTCGCTCGATGCCGGCAGCGACGTCGGTGGTCAGGCGAACATGGGCGCGAAGGGGTTCCGAGGACCCGGGTTCTACCCACGCCCGAACAATCAACAGCGCGTTGTGGTCATCGTCGGCCATGCTCCAGGTCCCCATTCGTGATCGTGGTCGCTCCCCAGCGGCCGGATTCCCTCAGAGGCTTCCGGGGTGTTGAGATGAAGCCAATGGAACGGAATCCTTGCGCCGTCAACATCATGTCACGAACCCCCTGTCGCCGTCGACCGATCCGGCGGCGCCATGCAGCCCTCCCGCGTTTCGAGCCCCGCCAGCAGGTCGGCGCGAGGGAACACCCGATGGTGCTCAACTCTCCGACCGCCGCCGCCTGGTTCGGCTACGCCAGGTGTACTTGATGAGCAAAGGGCCGAGCGCTCGGGGCAGGGTTTGCTCCTACCGCCGCCAGGGCCACGGAGCTGCCACGGCCGCGCTACCGGCAGCTTGTCGCGCCTTGCGGCTGAGCGAGGCCAACGATGGCAAAAGCCGATCCGAGCCCAAGTTCCGCATGTGGCGTGAGCGAAGGAGGCTCTCGGCGATTCTCGCTTCAATTAAGAAGCGACAGGCCGGTGTGGAGGTGGTTTTAGATATCGGTTTCGTACTCTCGGACGACGGTTCGCCGTCCCCGTGAACGGTAATAGCGGGGGCCACCAATGCCGCCCAGGAGGAGGACGACCAACAACACGATGAGCAGGATGGTCAGCATGGTCGTGTTGTTACCCGGTTCCCTCGCAGTCGAATCACCGAGTGAATCGGTCGGAGTCGGTAGTGTCGCCAGTCGTGAGGCGCCACGACACCTGGACGGACATCCTGGCCGAACCGGTCACGCGAAGGTCGGGCGCCGCTGCGATGTACCCGGAGGTCCCGGCCGCTCGCGGGGTGCAAGTCGGTCACAAGGGCAGCGGGTTCCGTGGCGCGATCGCTCGCGTGGAGCGCGATGGGGTCGTCCTGAGGGGCGCGACTGGGCTGGAGCGCATCTTCCGGATGACGCCGGGGGCTTTCGTCATCGAGGGCAAGGCGGTCACGTTGGTCACACCGAAGGGCACCCCCCAGTGCACGCCGGCGATGACCGCGTCGGGATCAGTCGCCGTTATTGGGTCGGCCCGCGTGGCTCGGGCGAGCCGTATCCTGGTGGAAGGCGTCCACGATGCCGCGCTGGTGGAGCGGGTGTGGGGCGACGACCTCCGGGTCGAAGGGGTGGTCGTCGAACGCCTCGACGGCCTCTCTCATTTGGGTCCTTTCCTGGCCGATTTCGCGCCCGGACCCAATCGACGCCTTGGCGTGCTGGTCGACCACCTCGTGGCCGGCACCAAGGAGGCTCGATTGGCCGCCCAGGTGGACCATGACGACATTCTGGTTACCGGAACGCCCTTCGTCGATGTATGGCAGGCGGTCAAGCCGTCGGTGATCGGCATTACCCGATGGCCTCAGGTGCCCCGGGACATCGACTGGAAGACCGGTGTGTGCCAGCAGTTGGGCGTCGGCGATCCGCTACGGATGTGGCGGCGGATTCTCGGATCCGTACGCTCCTATGCCGATCTCGAGCCCGAACTTGTCGGCGCCGTCGAACAGCTCATCGATTTTGTCACTGCATGACAACCGGCTGGCCGGTCTCGACCTGGCCGCCGTGTGTCACCGAGGCCAGGACGCCCAGACTGGATCTGTGTTTTGCATTGATATGGCGGAGAATATCGAGCTGGCGTTCCGTGCCGCCGGGCTGAGGCCTGGTGGTCATCACGCATCGGTTGCATGGTTTCACGACCTGAAGCTCGACTTCTCCAACTGTCAGGCGACGGCCAATCCAGTCTTGTTCGACCGGGGAGTCGCCGTCGCCGTCAATGAGGACATTCGGCCGAAAACGGGCCAGCTCCCACTGAAGGTCCGGTCGTTCAGAGACCATCGCTCGAATGCTCGAAGTGGTCAACACGTGTACCGGGCCACTGTCGACAAACGAGCCGTATGGCCCCTCCCAGCGGACGCGTTCGGACTCGTCATCCTCGAAATCCGAGGGCATTTCGAATGTCGCTCGGCCGGTGGATGTCACCTCGACCAGCCGGACCGGCCGGCCCAGCCAGCCGCTCAGCGCCTGGTCCACGCTGGGTCCGCTCCCCAACACGGTCTCTCCGGTGGGAAGACGGATGGTCAGGGTCACGCCGGCAAGCATCGCTCGGGCCAGCAACAGCCGGGCGTCGTGCTTGGCCGAGACGATCGTGCCCGACGAGAGATCGAGCACACCGAAGCGACGATCCCCGTCAACTCCTCGGTCGTTGAAGGCAAGAGTGGCCTGGCGTTCACCGACCATGGACTTGACCGGGTAGCGCCACAGCCCGCTGACCTTCATGTCGTAGTGTGGGCGGCGCTCGGGCTGGCCCAGGCGCCGGCCAGCAGCTGGAGGCTGCGGAGCCTGGCGTCGAGGCTGTACGCGATGGTGCTGACCATGATCTCGTCGGCGCCCGAGACCGCGACCAAATCGTCCAGCTGCGCCACCGCATTGGCCGGTGATCCGAGGATCCGACGCGAAGGCATGGCCCGCGCCGCCGCCAAACTGGGATGCGCCGCCGCCATCTCGGGCGAGCGCAGGGGAGAGAAGCGCCCGGTTCGGATCTCGTACACCATCAGTCGGCCCGGTCCCGCCTCCCAGTCGGCGTCGGCCTCGGTGGGAGCCACCAGGACATTCGCGGTCACGATGACGTACGGCTCGGCCCGTGCCGGAGACGGTCGGAAGGACTGGCGATACAGGTCGAGCGCTTCAAGCGTGCCGCCCATGTCGAAATGGTGGGCAAAGGCGTAGGGCAGACCGAGGATGCCGGCCAGCTGGGCGCTGTAGCCGCTTGATCCGAGCAGCAGGATCTGGGGCGTCGATGTCGCCGCCGGGGTGGCGGCGAAATGCTCCCACAGGCCACCCTCGCCCCGGACATCGCCCAGCAGACCCATCAGATCGAGAACGTCGCGGGGATAGTCCTCCTCGCTGAATGCGTGCGCCGATCGCCGTATCGCCGCCATGGTCGCCGGGTCGGATCCCGGAGCGCGACCAAGGCCCAAGTCGATGCGCCCTGGGTGAAGCGCTTCGAGGGCCGCGATGTGCTCGGCCACGATCAGGGGGGTGTGGTTGGGCAACATGATGCCGCCCGAGCCAATGCGGATGCGTTGGGTGCGCGCCGCCAGGTGCGCCATCAGCACGGGCGGAGTCGTGCTGGCGACCGACGCCATGTTGTGGTGCTCGGCCACCCAGAACCGGTGGTAGCCGAGGCGTTCGGCGCCTTGGGCCAGTGCAGTGGTGCCGGCCAGCGCGTCGGAGGTCGAACCCCCGGCATTGACGATGGCCAGGTCGAGGACCGAGAGCGGCGGTCTGCCAGAATTGGAAATCACGTGAGGTTCAACCCCGGTGCCGGTCGGAGGCTTCCCGCGGGCCGCGGGTCGCGGGCCGCGGCCCGCGGGTGCTGCGCCAGAGCCAACCGGGGCAGCACGGTAGATATCGCCCGGGCTGGGTACACCGCCATAGGTGACGCAGAGCCAGCAGCGGCGGGGAGTCCGCGGCGACGTCCAGCAACTAGTGCGCTTCGTTCGGCGGTTGGAGAAGGATCTGCCCCAGGAGCCACTGCCGCCGCCGCTGCCGCCGGGCCGGGTCATCGACGTCGACAACCGCGGCGAGATGTTCGTTCGGGAGCAGAAGGGAGTCGCCGGCGGCGTCACCGTGGTTCTGGTGCACGGATGGGCGCTCAGCGCCGACCTCAACTGGTTTCCCGGCGGCTACGAGGTCGCGGCCCGCTACGGCAGCGTCCTGGCACCCGATGTCCGGGGCCATGGGCGTGGGCTGCGCAGCGAGAAGGAGTTCACACTCGAGGCGGCGGCCGACGACATCGCGGCGCTGATCCGCGCCGTCGGCGCCGCGCCTGCGGTGATCGTGGGGTACTCGATGGGTGGTTCGCTCGCCATGCTGTGCGCCGCCCGCCACCCCGACGTCGTCGCCGGACTGGTCCTGGCGGCGACCGGCTTGCAGTGGCGGGCCACGTGGTGGGAACGGGTGATGTGGGCGTCAATGGCGGTAGTCGAGTACGGCCTGCGCTTCGGTGCGCCCAAGGGCCTTACGGCGCGGTACCTGCGCAGCGCCGTGGAGCAGTCACCCGACCTGCAGCGCTACCAGGGCTGGGTCAAGGCCGAGGTGCGCCGGGGAGACCCGTCCGACATCGGCCACGCCGGGAAGGCGCTGGCCAACTTCGACGCCCGAGAGTTGGCCCGGGCGATCGACGTGCCTACCGCGGTGATCGTGACCTGCTCGGACCGCCTCATTCGCAGCGATCGCCAACGGGAGCTCGCGATTGCCACCGGCGCCTCCGTCATCGAGGTCGACGGTGCCCACAACGCCTGGCTGGTCCGCCCCCGGGAGTTTGCGTCCGCTATCGGCCAAGGCCTCGAACGGGTGCTGCCCGACGCCGCGGGTCCGAGGTCCGGGTGGGTGTCCGGCTCGAGGGCTGTTTCCCCGCTGGTATAGGGACTTTGTGCAGCCTTATACCAATGCGGTATACGGACTTAGAAATGGTGGGGGCCCTGCGGATTCTCTGAGCATTCTCTGAGGTTTCTCGGAGCCTGAGTGGAGACGGCTGGGGCAGCATCTAACGTCGCGCCGAAAATGGAGGGAGACGACCGATGGGATGTCACGAGTGACTGGAACGAAGTGGTTCCGTTGGGCCCTCGCCGCCGGTGTGGCCGTGGTCGTGGTCGTGTTCGGGGGCCTCTTCGTGATCCACCTCGTGCAAGGCAAGTCCGCGGCTCCCCTCACGCTGCCGACTGTAACCACCACCCCGACCGTCGCCGGTAGCAGTGGTGACACCTCGTCGACCGGCTCGTCCTCCGGGCCGGTCGAGATCGACGGGACCTGGAAGGCGAGCAGCGGATCGGTCGCCGGCTACCGGGTGAAAGAAACGCTGTTTGGCCAGTCCAACACCGCGACGGGACGTACATCGGCCGTGACCGGCAGCTTCACGATTGCCGGGGCGACCGTGTCCACCGGGACCTTCAGCGTCGACCTCACGAAGGTGACCAGTGACCGGTCGCAACGAGACGGCCAGTTCCAGGGCCGGATCATGGATACGGCCAGTTTCCCGACGGCCAAGTTCGCGTTGACCCAGCCGATCCAGCTGAGCAGCGTGCCTGCCAACGGCGTTCCGGTTACGGCGCAGGCGACCGGCGACCTGACGCTGCACGGCGTCACCAAGTCCGTGACGTTCCCGCTCAGCGCGCAACGCAACGGCTCGGTCATTCAGGTTCTGGGGACGATCCCGATCACCTTTGCCGACTGGAACATCTCCAATCCCAGCGGCGGTCCCGCAACGACCGCAGACAACGGGAGCCTTGAGTTTCAGATCAACTTCGCGCACGCCTGACCACTGGGCGCTCGGGCGCCCGTCGGAGCGCCACTCAGAACACGGTATATTGTCGGTAGGCACTTGGCGATTATGTCGCATTTCTCACTTTTGTTTCCGAGGGCTTAGCGGTTTCTGCCGATAGTCGCGCAGCGTTTACCCTGGGCATTCCCAGGGAACGCCCAAGGCAGAACGTGTGTACTCGGCATATGGACCCATCCGGGCGTCCGGTCAAACAAAAGAGCCAGAGAGGAAGTCTCGATGCGGCTTCAACGGCGGCGCTTGGCCCCGTTCGCGCGCCGTGCGTTCTCTGCGAAGCCTTGACGCCGGTGCCATGAGAATGAAGCTTCGAAGCACTCGAATCCTCGGCTTGGCCCTGAGCACGATCCTGGTCGGCGCCTGCAGCGCTGCCGCCACCGGCGCGCCACGGTCGGCGACTGATTCCGACCTTGCCGCCTCCCAGACGCCCCCGGCCGTGGCCGCGGCATCGCCCCTCCGCTCCGCCGGTTCCACTCCGGTGCTCGATGATCGGCGCGTATTCGTCGAAGGAGACTCGCTCACCGTCGGCGTGGCGCCGTTCCTGCCCGCGCTCCTCGGCGCCTCGGGCTGGAGCGTGACGATGGACGACGAGATCGGGCGTACCACCGCCGAAGGTATCAGCATCGTCGCCCAGCGGCGGTGGGCGGTCGGGGGGACCCTCGTGGTGGCGCTCGGGACCAACGACCTTCCGGACCCGACGGAGTTCGCGTTGCGTATCGACGAGGTGATGACCCTGGCCGCAGGGCGGCGAGTCATCTGGGTCACCATCGCCCGAGCCGGGTGGGACGGCCTCGATCGAGCACTTTTCGTCGCCGAGGCACGGTGGCCGGACCTCCACGTCATCGACTGGCGACCCTTCGTCGCCGCTTGGCCGGCGATACGGGCCGCCGACGGCATCCATTTGACGCTCGAAGGCTACGAGCTGCGAGCCCAGTTCATCGCCTCGGCGATCGAGAGCGTCCCGGCCGGTTAGGGCGGGCGGTTGGGGCGGCCGGCGCTCAGGGCTGGCCGGTCAGGGATGCCGGTCAGGGATGGCCCGAGGGCGCGCCCGTTGAGCGCCGCGGCGCGCCAGGCGGCATCCTTGGACGCATGGAAATGGCCAAGGGCGAGCACTTCGATCTCGACGCCTACCTCGAGCGAATCGGCTACCGCGGCGGCCGCACCGCTGACCTGGCGACCCTGCAGGCGATCGTGGTCGGGCACTGTCGCCACATCGCCTTCGAAAACCTCGATCCGTTCCTCCACCGAACGGTCGGGCTGGACATGGCCTCACTCCAGGCAAAGCTGGTCGGCGGGGGCCGAGGCGGCTATTGCTTCGAGCAAAACCTCCTGTTGATCCATGCCCTGGCGACCCTCGGCTACCGGACGACCGGCCTGGCGGCTCGGGTCCTGTGGAACCGGCCCTCCGATGGCCCACCGCCGCCCCGAAGCCACATGCTCGTCCGCGTCCAGCTCGACGACGGCCCGCATCTGGTCGACGTGGGCTTCGGCGGGCTCACGCTCACCGGCGTCCTCAGGCTGGAGCCGGACGTGGAGCAGGAAACGCCGCACGAGCCGTTCCGCCTCCAACCCATCGGCGACGAGTTCGTGATGCAGGCCAAGGTCGGGGGACGGTGGCAGTCCCTCTACCGCTTTGGCCTCGGGGAAGCATTCCTGTCGGACTACTCGGTGACGAGCTGGTATCTGTGCAACCACCCCGAATCCCCGTTCGCCACTGGCCTCATGGCGGCTCGAGTCGACGAAGCACGCCGCTACGCCCTGCGGGGCCACGAACTCGCCATCCACCATCTCGGTGGTGCCAGCGAACATCGAGAACTGGCGTCGCCGATCGAGCTCATGCGGACGTTGGAGACCGACTTCGGTCTGAACCTGGACGCGCTGGGCGACCTCGAGGTGTCGCTACGTCGGCTCTGGTGAGCGCTCCCTGGTATCACCCTGCACGAATGACATGTCGGCGTAGCGGTCTCCGGCGGCTCGCAGGCTGTCCAGCTGGGCGAGCTCGTGAGCGGTCAGCGAGATGTCGAGGGCGCCCACGTTTTGCTCCAGATAGCGGCGACGCCGGGTTCCGGGGATGGGCACGACATCCTCCCCCTGGGCGTGCACCCAGGCCAAGGCGATCTGGCCGGGCGCGCAGCCCTTCTCGGAGGCGATCGTCTTGACGATCTCGACGAGCGTGACGTTGTGCTCGAAGTTGGCCCCGTGAAATCGGGGCTGGCCGATGCGGCGAAAGTCGTCGTCGGCCAGGTCGGTCGGCGACGCAATGGTGCCCGTGAGCAGTCCCCGCCCGAGCGGACTGTACGCCACCATGCCCACCCCAAGTTCCCGGCAGGTCGGCACGACATCCTTCTCGATCCCCCGGGTGAACAGGGACCACTCGCTCTGCACAGCCGCGATGGGATGGACCGCAACGGCCCGCCGAATCGTGCGCGGCGATGCCTCGGACAACCCCAGATGGCCGACCTTGCCCTCGGTGACCAGTTCCGCCATGGCCCCGACCGTCTCCTCGATCGCGACGTCGGGGTCGATACGGTGCTGGTAGTAGAGATCGATGTGGTCGACACCGAGGCGGCGCAACGAGGCGTCGCACGCCTGGCGGACGTACTCCGGGCGACCGCTGACCCCGCGGAAGCGAGCGTCGGACGCCTTGCGCACGATGCCGAACTTGGTGGCCAGGACGACGTGGTCGCGCCGGTCGGCGATGGCCTTGCCGACGAGCTCCTCGTTGGCACCGAAGCCATACATGTCCGCCGTGTCGAGCAGGGTGATGCCGAGGTCGAGGGCCCGATGGATGGTCGCGACCGACTCAGGGTCGTCCTCGGCGGTGGCGCCGTAGAAGTCGCTCATGCCCATGCATCCGAGCCCCTGCGCCGAGACCGTCAGGCCGGATCGACCGAGTGTGCGCGTCGCAACCGTCATGGGCCACGTCCTTTCGCTGTTTGTGTGTCGCTCCGAGCGCCGCCGCCACTTCCACGCTACGGCTTCGAGCGCGCTCGAAGTCAAGCGCTCCGTTCGCCGTGTGCCTGCTGATGGTGGGCCCGCAGCACGTCGTCACCGAAGTCGCCGGCCGGGTCGCGCACGACCGTGTGAACGTGGTTGGCGCCATCTTGTGTGTTGTCGAGCTCGATCAGCAGCCGGGGACCCGCGATCCGGTAGTAGTGGCCCGTTCCGGGTTCGGCGGCGCCCGCCCAGGCGAATGTCGCATCGTGAGCCTGCGGACGCACGACGCCCGGCGGAAAGCGGCCCAAGTACACCTCCAGCAGGGCCGTGGCGCACGCCGAGGCGCCGCCGCGCAGCACGGCGAGCGGCACCCCCTCCCGGGGCCGAGGGGGGGAGCGATCCAGGCGGGGAAGATTGCGCGTCATGATGTCGTTCGGTGCCTTGTCGGCGACGATCGCTGAGGCGCGCTCCTCGGCCGTCAAGGCATGGAGCAGTTCGAAACCGAGGTCCTCCTCCGGTGCCAGCGGGGCCAGGACGGTACGACCACCGTCTCGCACTCGGGCCGGGTTGGCGCCGAGAAACAATGGCGTCAGGCGGGCTTCGCCGCCGCAGAACGTGGCGTGGACCGAAACGTGGTGACCTTCGAAGCGCACGCCCCACACCTCGGTCCCCGGCCGGCCGAAGATGGTCACCCAGTAGTCCCCGCCGTGGCGCCGGTCGTCGCGATAGCCCTCCAAACGGTCGAGGACCTCGTCGAGGCCCATGATGGTGACCGCCCGGGCGTACGCCGGCAGCGGCAGCAAGGCGGCCAGCAGGCGATGGGCCGCCTTGGCTTGCCCGCGGTCGAGCCGGGAAAGCGGAACCCCGCGCCGGGCCGTCGGCCAGTAGGCCCACCGCCGACGTTCGTCGCTGTCGAAGGCAAGGGCGGCCTGGCCGGACAGGTCGTCGTCGAGGCTGGCGAGAAACGCCCGGGCGCTTTCGCCGACGGTTTCTGTGGTTCCCACACGGTGAAGCCTACGAAGCCGACGCGGCACGGGGGTCCGTGCCGAACCGGCGGGGTATGGCAGTAGGGTCATCACGAGGCTCTCAGGGAGGCAGCAATGGGTTTTTTCGACAAGGTCAAGGAACAAGCCGAGAAGGCCAAGGTTCAGGCGCAGGACCTGAAGGGCAAGGTCGGCGACAAGGTCGACGAGGTGCAGAGCAAGCGCAAGGCCGACGAACTGCTGGACGACCTGGGACGATTCCTGTATGCCGAGCGCACCGGCCGAACGCTGCCCGGCGCCGACTCGGAGATCGAGCGGATCGTGCAGGAACTGAAAGCCCTGGAGGACGACGGGACCGCGATTCTCCCACCGACGCCGTCATCCGAAGCGGCCCCGGAGCCGGCTGCCGAGCCCGCGCCCGCGCCCACTCCCGCACCCCCCGCGGCAGCGCCCGAAACGCCCGCCTAGTCATCGGCCCCGGGCCCCGGCCCGAGACGACGACCACTGGCCTTTCCTAGCACTACATGACCACCCACGGGTATGTAGTGCTAACAAACCGCGGCCAAGTGGCGATCGCCGATCGGTCGGGGGGTTTGGCCGTCACCCGGGCGGGTTATCTCCTTACTGGACGGCTACTCGATGGTTCCCCGAGACGGTGGCCCTCCAGGGGGAGGATCCATGAGCACCGTTCCACCCTACGAGCGACCTGATCCCGGGTACCGCGATCCCGCCGCCCCGCCCGGTTGGCGAGGCGATCGCGCGCCCGCTCCCGCCGGCCCGCCGCCGGTGGGCGCCGCACCGCCCGGCGCCTGGACCCAGCCGCCCCCGGGCTATGCCGACCCCAACTACCCCGATCCCAACTACGCCGACCCCGCCTACCAGCAGCGGCCCGGATGGAACGGGCCGGGCTACCGCCAGCCCCGGGTACGGCGCAGCGGGCCCGGTCTGGCGACCGTCGCCCCGGCCCTGTTCGCGTCGCTGATCATCAGCATCGGTGTGGTCGTGCTGTTCTTCGGCAACCTGTTCATCGCCTTGGGCGCGCCCCACGGCACACCGGGCCGTGACCGCCTGTTGCAGTTCCTGGCGCCCGCCGACCTGGCAACCGCGGCCGCCTTGGTGCTGGCGGTGGGGCTGGTCGTGCTCCAGCGCCAACTGCCCGGCGACGCTCCGGTGGTGGGGCCGCGCGGTGGCCGGGTCCGGACAATCGCCTTGCTCGCAGGTGGCGTGGCCGCGTTCGTGGCCCTGGCCGCGCTGGTCCGAGGCATCGTCTTGCTCACCGTGCCGCATCAGCCGGGCGCCGTGAAGCTCGGTGACCTCATCGCCGAGTTGGCCGTCATGGCCGTCGCCGGCGCCGCCGCGTGGTGGGCGCTGCGCCACCGCTGGTAACTCACCCCGAGCGCGCCAGCCGCACGGCGCACTGCTTGTAGTTGGGCTCACGCGAGATGGGATCGAACTCGTCGAGCGTGAGCAGATTCACGCAGCGCTCGTCGTAGTGGAACGGGACGAACACCTCGCCCGGGCGCACCGTGGCCGTCACCCGCACCGCCAGGTCGTCGACCGCCCCGCGGGCCGAACTGACCCGCACCCGATCGCCCGTCGCCAGGCGCAGGCGCCGGGCGTCGCTCGGGTTGACCTCGACCCAGGCGGCCGGAGCCATCTCCTCGAGGATCCCCACCCGGCCCGTCTTGGTCCGGGTGTGCCAGTGTTCGACCGTTCGTCCGGTATTGAGGAGGAGGGGAAAATCCTCGCTGGGTGGCTCCGACATCGCCTGGGGGGAGACGCAGCGGAGCTGGGCCCGGCCCGAGGGGGTACCGAATCGACCGTCGCAATACAGTCGAGCGGTGCCCCCCCAGGGGTGCTCGTCGCCCTCCGGACACGGCCATTGCACCCCACCGGCGTCGTCGATCCGTTCGTAGGTGATGCCGCTGTAGTCGCACAGCCGCCCCGCCGACACCCGGGCCCACTCCTCGAAGGCGTCCTCAGGGCCGCGCCAGCCGGGGAACAACTCCTGGCGCATCTCGAGGCGCTCCGCCAGCGTGAGGAAGATGTCCAGATCCGACCGCGCCTCGCCCGGCGGGTCCACGGCGCGGCGCACGAGAGAGACGCGGCGCTCGGAGTTGGTATAAGTCCCCATTTTCTCACCCCATATCGCTGCGGGCAGGACGACGTGCGCCTCGGCGGTCGTCGGGGTCTCGAAACCGTCCTGGACGACGAGCAGGTCGAGGCGGCCGAGTGCGGCCTCTAGGCGGCGACGGTTGGGGAACGAGACGGGCGGGTTGGTGGCGATGATCCAGAGCCCCCGGATCGTCCCGTCGACGATGCCGTCGATGATGTCGGGATAGGCCCGGCCCCGCTCGGTCGGGATGCGTGCCTCGGCCACGCCCCACAAGGTGGCCAGCTCGGCTCGGTCGTCGGGGCTGTCGAAGCGCCGGTAGCCGGGCAATGACGAGGTGCCGCCCGCTTCCCGGGTGCCCATGGCGTTGCACTGGCCGGTGATGGAGAACGGCGCCGCCCCGGCCCGGCCGATGTTGCCGGTGATGAGGCACAAGTTGTTGAGCAGGGTGACCGTCTCGGTGCCCTGAACCGAGTGGTTGACGCCCATGGTCCACGCCACGAAGCCCCGCTCGGCCCGGCCGAACGCCCGCGCCGCCTGGTAGAGCCGTTCGGGGGCGATGCCGCACTCGGCGGCCGCCGCCGCCACGTCGACCGTCGCCAGGTGCGCCACCAGCTCCGGGTAGCCGTCGGTGTGGGCGGTGACATAGTCGATGTCCACCAGCCCGTCGTCGATGATTACCTTCATGAGGGCGTTGATCAACACGATGTCGCTGCGGGGGCGGATGGCCAGGTGCAGGTCGGCGATCATGGCCGTCTTGGTGACTCGGGGGTCGACGACGATCACCGTCGCCGCCTCGTTGGCCATCACCCGGGGGGCCAGCAGCGGGTGGTTGTCGGCGATGTTGGCCCCGACGAGCAGGATGCAGTCGGCCTGCTCGAGGTCGGCGTAGGTGCCCGGCGGCCCGTCGCTTCCGAAGCTGGACTTGTAGCCCGCCACCGCCGACGACATGCACAAGGTGGTGTTGCCGTCGTAGTGCCTCACGCCGAGTCCCAGGCGGGCCAGCTTCCCGAGGGCGTAGAACTCCTCGGTCACCAGCTGGCCGGTGCTCAAGATGGCCACTGCGTCGGGGCCGTGCTCGGCCATGAGGCTGGTGAAGCCACCGGCCACCCGAGCCAGGGCGTCGTCCCACGTGGCGGGGGCCAGTGCCTGCGAGCGATCGGCGCGCATGAGGGGCTGGTGCAACCGGCCCGGCGCCGCGATGGTGTGGTGCTCGGAGAGACCCTTGGGGCAGAGCCGGCCTTGGTTGACCGGGTGGTCGGGATCACCCCGAACCGCGACCGCGGCGCCCTCCCGGACGCCGATGAGCATTCCGCAGCCGACGGAGCAGTACCCGCAGGTCGTCTTGACCCAGTGCTCGGGAAGCCGGGACTGGGCGACGACGCCGAAGCGTTCGTCGGTCCCGTAGCGGTAGTCCTCGGCATTGGTGCCGAGCCCCAGCCAGGAGGCGGCGGTGACGCCGGTCGGGCGGCTCAACGAGTTCCCCCCGAGAACCGCCGGGCCGCGGTCATCGGGGTCACGGTCACGAAGAACAGATAGCGCCCGATCAGCTCGCCCGGGACTGCCACCGCCAGCACGACGAGCGCCACGACGCCCGCGCCCGCTCGGTTGACCGACAGGGCGGCGAGCATGCATGCCCCGGCGGCCGCCAGGGCGGCACCGGCTCGCAGGATGAACAGCAGGCGGAAGCGCCCGAACAGCAGGCGAGCCGTGAGGGCGAACTCCCGCTCGCGGCGGGCCGCGATGGATGCCACCAGGTGCTGGAGGGCGCCCAGCTGGAGCAGGCATCCGATGGTGGCCAGGCCGAACAGCAGGCGGACGCCGCCGGTGCCCGGCCCCGCCGACTGCACCGCCACCATGGGGCCCGTGACGAGGGCGGTGGCGAAGAAGGCCACGACGGTGCGCCCGGAGTTCCACACCGGCCGGGCGGGTACGAGGTACAGCCGTCCGCTGGCGTAGGTGCCCGCGCTGCCCAGCGCGATGGCAACCAGCCCCAGCCCCAGGAGCAGGCGTTCACTCCGGCCGCCGAGCAGGGAGGCACCGGCGTAGGCGAAGGTGGCGAGGGCGAAGGCGCTGAACAGCGCGACCTCGCGGGACAACCAGGACCGGCGGAGGTTGCGCAACGCCTTCCAGGCCACGGCGGGGCGGCCGAGGTGCAGTACCGAAACCGCCAACGCCACCGCTCCGGCGCCGGCCGCGGCGACGCCTCCTGCGGCCCCGGGCGCGTGGGCCGCGATGGCGTGCAGGGCGATGGAGTGCAGGGCCACGGTGGCGACCAGCGTGCCGAGCGACGCCTGGGTCAGCAGGGTCACGGCGATGAGCGGCCAGTGGGCGTCGGCGGGCTCGAGGCGGTCCTCGACCACCGAACGGGTGCTGGCCGGCATCGACTCGGGGACGATGATCCGGGTGGTCGACAGCGTGATGTTCGACGGCGGGAGGCCGGGGGCGTCGGCGTGGCGGTGGTCGGCGCGCCACTCGGCCACATTGACCTTCTCCACCGTGATGGCGTGGGTGGGACAGGCGTCGACGCAGGCGGGCTTGTCGCCCGTCGCCAGCCGGGGCTGGCACAGGTCGCACTTGGTCACCACCTTGCGCTGCGGGTTGAACACGGGGACCTCGTAGGGGCAGTTCCAGATGCAGTACTGGCAGCCGATGCA
>JAUTXM010000461.1 GCA_030838025.1 Acidimicrobiaceae bacterium | reverse complement strand
ACGCCGCGGTGACCCCGGCATCGGGGTACCAGGTGACGGTGGGAGCCGCGCTGTCGGACGCGTCGGGTGCTGCTGGCGGCGCGTCGGGTGCTGGCGGCGCGTCGGGTGCTGGCGGCGCGTCGGGTGCTGCGGGCTCCTCGGGCGTTGTCGGCGCTGGGGGCGCTGCGGGCGCCGGTGCTGGCGGCGCGTCGGGTGCTGCGGGCTCCTCGGGCGCCGTCGGCGCTGGGGGCGTCGAATCGGCGCAGCTCGGCGGGAAGGCTCGGCCGCCATCGGCCCCCTCGTCACTGCGCATCCTGGTAGCCGAGGACAACATGATGAATCAGCAGGTCGCCTTGCTCCTGCTGTCGGCATTGGGCTACCAGGCCGACCTGGTGGGCAACGGCGAGGAGGCCATCGCCGCGGTGCGCGCCGAGTCCTATGACGTCGTCCTCATGGACGTTGCCATGCCCGGCACCGACGGGCTCAGCGCCACCCGTGCGATCAGGCAACTCGGGCCCGACGTGTACCAGCCCTACATCGTGGCGCTCACGGCGCACGCTTTCCCCGGCGACGCCGAGGCATGCATCGAGGCGGGCATGGACGACTACGTCGCCAAGCCGGTCGACCGGGCGCAGCTGGCCCGAGCCCTGAACCTCGGCGCCGAACGGGCCGCCGCCCTCGGCGGTGACCTTCGCGGGCGTGCTGGCGAGGACGCCCCACGCGAGCGGGCGCCATCGGGCGCTCCGGCGGCTGCGACCGCCGAGACCGCCGAGACCGCCGAGACCGCCGGTGAGGTCACCGGGACCGTCGGTGAGGTCACCATGGCCGACGGCCCGGTGAGTGGCAGCGACGGCGGCGATGCCGACTTCGACCCCAGCTTGCCCAACGAGCTCCTGGCCGAGTTCGGGCCCGAGCCGCTTGGCCGGTTGGTGGGCATCTTTCAGTCGGAGGCGATCCGATTGGTCGGCGTGGCCTCGACCGCGGTCGCCGCCGGAGACGTGGTCCAGGTCGAAAAGGCAGCCCACACCCTCAAGTCGAGTGCCGCCAACCTGGGGGCCAAGGGGCTGTACGAAAGCTGCGCCGGTCTGGAAACGCTGGCCCGCTCAGGGACGCTCGACGGCGCCGCGGTCTTGGCCGCGAGGATGGAAGGCCAACTCGCGACCGCGCTGCGGCGACTCGACGAGATCGTCAACGACGCCGCCCTCCGCTAACCGACCCGGCTCGGTTACGGACCGCCCGGGCCTGTGGTCCGGGGCCGGCGCCGCCGCCTTTTGGCCCAATCAGCCATGGCGTCGACGTCGCGCGGCGAGAACCGCCGGTGACCGCCGAAGGTGCGGATGAACGGGATCCGGCCGTCCTTGGCCCATTGTTGAATCATCCTGGGTGGGACGCCGAGCCGCTCCGCGGCCTGGCCCCGGCTCAGAAAGGTCTCCCCGGACTGTCCGGGCTCATCGGTCGTCGAGGTGACCACGTGGTCGCCTCCTCTCTCCCGTCGATTTCGCGCCCGGCCTCGTCCGAGAGGTCGTGGTCACGATTCAGGAGAAAGCTATGAGACAGTCGCGAAAATTTCGCGTGAGACGCGCGTGCGAATGCGTCGCGCTAGGGGACCGTCGAGGCGGGAACGGTGGTCGAGGCGTCGCTCGGCGAAGCGCCCTGTTCACACTGGGGAAATGGAAATGAGATCGAGTACACGATGTCCTTGACCGTCTGCAGTTGCGCCAGATCGGCCAGGTTGGCGTTGACACCGAGCGCGTGTTGGGCGTCGAGGGTCAGGTGGACTTGGACCAGATAGCGCTGGGCGGCCGCCGTGGTGACGCCGGGGGGCACCGTGGCGCCTGGTGATGTCGTCGACGCCCCATTGGCGCTCGAGGTGGACGTCGTCGCGCGCGAGGTGGGCGGCGCCGACGAGCTCGACGTCCCCGACTGGCTGAAGGTCACCAGATCGCCCGTGACCCCGCAGACGACCACCACCGTCGAGCTGTCCTGGCGGTAGCCCGACCGGCCCCGTCCGAGCAAGCTGGTCGTGGCCGCGGTCGTGACGACGACGCTGTCAGCATTGGTTCCCGAGTGAAACACCACGCTCGCAGGCGGCAGCTCGGCCTGGGTCCAGCCGTCGGGGTAGAGGGCGGAGAAGTTGTGCTGGCTGGAGCTGTACGGCGCGAACTTCCCCTCGGCACTCAGGACCGGGTTGTCGGTGATGTAACCGGTCACGGTGGCCCCTTTCACCTGGTACCAGCCGTTGGCCCCGTCACCGGTGTGGCTGAGAACGGTCACCGTGACGCCCTGGGCGGCGGTGCCGACAACGGCGGCGGTCTTCGCGGGCGCGGCCCGAAGGTTGAGCCCGATGGGGCTCAAGACGGTGCGGGGACCGCTGGCCTGGATCGGCACCGTGGTGGACGACCCGTTGGCCGGGGTGGTGACGGCGGACGACGTCGGTGTCGTCACTGCCGTGGTCGAGGTCGCGGCCTTCTTCGACCCGCTGCAAGCCGCAACGAGAAGGATCACGGTGGGCAGGAGCACCCGGTGCAGCTTGGTCCGCTCCACGGTCCACCCCCTGGTCCGTGCCCTCACATGGCACCCCGACCACGGTCGCTAAACCTATCTGGTGG
This sequence comes from Acidimicrobiaceae bacterium, assembly GCA_030838025.1. GTDB lineage: Bacteria > Actinomycetota > Acidimicrobiia > Acidimicrobiales > Palsa-688 > JALYXV01. Next base: position 219 of record JAUTXM010000461.1, on the reverse strand, counting down.
GCGCCGACGCCGATGTATCACGCGGTGTCCGCTGAGGACACCGTGACCCAGCTACGGTCCGCAAACTAGGACAGTCGTACTCGTTTTGTAGGGCCACCACCTATCGCGATCGCTACGAAGGCACCAGGCGCAGCTTGACGGCGGTCCGGTTCGTCTCCGCTCGGGACGCGGTGAGCCCGATGCGGGCGGCCAGGTCGGCCAGGGCGGCCAGGGCGGCCA
>JAUTXM010000412.1 GCA_030838025.1 Acidimicrobiaceae bacterium | reverse complement strand
GGGGGGGGGGTGGGGGTGGGGGGTGGGGGTGGGGGTGGGGGCGGGGACTGGGACCGGGACCGGGACCGGGGCTGGGACTGGACCCGGGGCTGGGGCTGGACCCAGGGATGCGGCCGGGGCTTCGGTGGGGCCGGGGGCGGCCGGGGGTGTCAGGCGGGCCGAGGACGACGGGCACCCCGGAGCCGCTGACGCCGGACTGCGAGGCCGCGGCGGCCACCGCCAGCCGGTCGACGAGGTCGTTCATGCGGTCCGACCCGTGGCCCTTGACCCATCGGAAAGTGAGCCGCCCGGGCTCGGCGCGATAGGCCTCGATGAGTGGCTCCCAAAGGTCGCGGTTGGCGACGGGTTTCTTGGCCGAGTTGGTCCAGCCCCGCGCCAGCCACCCCTGCCACCACCGATCGCGGAAGCAGTTGACGACGTACGTCGAGTCGCTGACCACCTCGAGCGGGCCCGCCAAGGTCGTGACCGCCTGGAGGGCGGCCTTGACCTCCATGCGCTGATTGGTCGTGTACGACTCAGGACCACTCTGATAACGCCCTCCAGGCACGGCCCATGCCCACCCGCCGGGCCCGGGGTTACCCTGGCACGCCCCGTCGGTGTAGACCGTCTTCGGCCCCGGGGTCACCGGCTTCGCGGGCGATGGCGCCTGCTCGTCCATCATAGGGCCAGCATGCCCGAGCGACGCCGCCTTCGGCACGCACCGTGAGCGGTGATCGGCGGCAGTCGGGTCAGGACCCGGCCGCGTTGCCGTTACTGCTGCTGTCGCTCTCCGCTGCAGCGGGGGCCGCAGCGGCCTCATCCTCGGGGGTGAAAACCGTGGTGTCCTCCTCGATCACGACCAGCTCACCACTCTCGTCGGCGACCGAAAACGTCTCGTCGAGGATCACGGTCCCGTCGGGTAGGTCGATCTCCACCAACTCGTCGGTGGCGACCACGTTTCCTTGGGCGTCGACTTCGGCGACCAGGTCGTCCACGACGACCGTGCCGTCGTCTTCTACCTCGGCGGTGATGATCTCGACTGACTCGAGATCTCTCTCGCCCTGGTCCTCGCCGTCACCCTCCGCCGTCGTGTCGCCCGTCGGCCCTTCCGGTCCGTCGCTCACCCAGCGCCTCCCATGTCGTCAACCGCACGTGATCGGGAGTCTGGCACAGCCCCGGCCAGGGCCGGGAGTCGCTCGGTGAGGGACTACAGCCCGCGGCGACCTCGACCCCGGTAGTAGTAACCGCCGCCGCCGAACAGCAGGAAGATAATCAGCACAATCAGCAGGATCGTAAGCATGGACTGTCTGTGCCCGAGGTTCCAGAACGGCAAACCCCGAGGCACCTTGGGCCGTTCTTGCCACAAACCGATGAAATAGATACATCCAGTGACAGAAACGAATCCGTGGAGGCCGGCTGGACTTCGGAAAGTATCGCTATACGATATATATGTGTCTTTGCTCTCGTTGCGCAGGCTTCCCCAGGTGCCTCGATGGCCGTTGCTCGGTCGGGCCATGGTCGTCGGTGCCGGCGGCGCGGTGGTCGGCGCAGGGTTCGTGGGTTGCATTCATCTTCTCCAAGGGGCGCTGTGGCCGACCCATTGGGACACCCGGGTGCACCTGTTGATCCTGATTGCGGTCGGCGCCGCCGTCGGCCTCATGATCAAGCTGCTGGGCAACCCGGGCGACGTCGAGTTACTGGTCAACAACATCCACATCTCGGGGGGGTCCGAGGACATCCGCGATCTCCGGGCGCTGATCCCGGTCTCGCTGTTATGCATCGCCGCCGGTGGGGCCATGGGCCCTGAAGCGCCGCTGGTCCAGACCACAGGATCGCTCGGATCGTGGGCGTCGTCCCGTTGGGGCCTGAGCCGCGACGACACGAGGATCCTGACCATCACGGGGATGGCGGCCGGCTTCACGGTCCTGTTCGGAGCGCCTCTGGGGTCGGCGATCTTCGCCCTCGAGATCCTTCACCGGCGGGGCTTGGAGTACTACGAGGCGCTGGTTCCCGCCGTCGTCGGGTCGGTCATCGGGTACATGGCGTACGCCCTCGCCACCGGTGTCGGCCTGTCACCGGTGTGGCGTTTCCCCGTGTCCGGACCGCTGCGCGGTCAGGATCTGCTGTGGGCGATCGCGGCAGGCATCGGCGGCGCCGCCATCAGCGTGACGTTCACCTACCTCTGCACCGGGCTGCGCTGGGCCGTGCGCCGGGTGCCCCCGACCGTCCGTCCCGTGCTCGGCGGCCTGGCGTTGGGCCTCCTGGCCTTCTGGTCGCCGTACGCATTGACCTTCGGTGAGGCCCAGGTCAACCCCCTCGTCGCCCACCGTGCCGTCGTGGCGGTGTTCGTCGTCGCGGCCCTGGCCAAACTCTGCGGGACGGCGGTGACCGTGGCGTCTGGGTGGCGAGGCGGGTTCATCATCCCCTTGTTCTTCATGGGACTGGCAGTGGGACGGCTCACCCACATCGCCTTTCCGGGCACCAACGAGGTGGTCCTGATGGCGGCCTTCATGGCGGCCGCCAACACCGGCGTGACGAAGACCCCGCTCGGCTCGACCCTGGTCGTCAGCCAGATGGCCGGGTTGCAATTGTTGCCGACCACCCTGATCGCGGCCGTCGTGGCGTTGCTACTGACGAGCGAGGTGGGGCTGATCCACACCCAATCGGAACGCGAGCCGGCCTCGGGAGAGGCGTGATGTCGAGGCCGCTCGCACTGGCGGACTACGAGTCGCTGGCGCGCTTCCGCCACGGCCTCCGCTCGTTCCTCCACTTCTCCGAGGAAGCGGCGCGAGCCGAGGGCGTGACCCCGGCGCAGCACCAACTGCTGCTAGCGATCAAGGGGATGCGGCCCGGGGAGGCGCCGACGATCGGCGAAATC
>JAUTXM010000411.1 GCA_030838025.1 Acidimicrobiaceae bacterium | reverse complement strand
AGCGGGTCATCGCGGCCGCGGGCTTGACCAAACCGCGGCGACACCCGACGGGATATGTTCCGAAAGGGGTTCCGTATCCGGCCCGGCTGGCGCCCGAGCCGGGCACCACCCACCAGATCGACCTGGTCGGACCGCGTCATCTCGACGGCGGCGTCGAGCTCCACGCGTTGAACCTGATCGACATCGGCTCGCACACCGCGGCGTCGGAGATCCTCGCTGCCACCCGGCCGAACCTGATCGCCGACGCGGTCATCGCGATGTGGGGCCGCGTCGGGATCCCCGCGGTCGCCCAGTTCGACAACGCGTCCAACTTCGGGGGTGCGATCCCGCCCGCCTGGCAGCATTTCGGTCCCGTCGTCGCCGTCTGCTTGGACCTGGACGTGATCCCCAGGTTCATCCCGCAGCGCGAACCGTGGCGCAACGGTGTCGTCGAACTTTCAACGACGTGTGGGACAAGAGCTTTTCCCGCACGGAACGCTTCGCCGGCATCGACGGTCTCCGAGCCGAGAACCAAGCTTTCGTGGCGTTCCACAACGCCCAGCACCGCTACTCGCCCACGGCGGGGCCAGCCCCGACGAATATCGGCCGGACGGCTGCGTTTCCACCCCGTCGCCGCCTACCGGGCCCCCACCCTCGTGCCCGCCCGGGGACGGATCGAGGTGGTCCGCTACGTGCGGTCCAACCGGATCCTGGACCTGTTCGGCAAACGCGTCACCCTCGACGCCGAAGACGCCCACCACGTCACCGCCGTCATCAAAGTCCGATCCAAAACGGTTCAAGCGATCACCGTCGACGGAGAAATCGTCCACCAAGGCGACTTCAACCTCGCCCGGACACTCCGATAAACCAGCGAGACCGGAACGATGTCCTGCAGTCACCCACCTGCGTCGACCGGAACGATGTCCTGGGAACCCGAGCAGCACGACACCCGGAACGATGTCCTGCTGGTCACGAGCTAGCCTCGGCGCATGATGAGGGGGCGACAGGTCTCGCTGGGAGCCGTGGTCTGGATCGTCATCGGCTTCGTCGTCGCCGCGACCCACCATTTTCTGGAAACCCTGAACAGCGCGTCGACAATCGGCTCGGCGGTGCTGGCAGTGATCGCCTGGCCGCTGGTCCTACTGCACATCCATATCGCCATCTGACGGCCAAATGGGCCGTTGTTGGGTCTTGTCGCGCAAGGGAGACCACGGCGCGAGGGTGCCCTGACTCAAGGTCGGTAGCCGTCGGTGCTTCAATGGCGACGCTCGCCGGCGCGGCGCCACTCGTCAGCCGCCCCTTGGGGCTCGTCGGGGCTCGTCGGGGCGCGTCGGCCTCGAGCAACCGGCGAACCCCGCTCGGCCCAAGCGAGCACCTGGCACGGCGGTTACCGGCGGGCCCGACTCCGTCGGTAACCGAACTCGGTGAGCACGGTTGCCAACTCCGCCTGCCGCTCGCGGCAGTCTGGGCAGCGGCGCAGGTGCTCGCCGGTACGTCGCTGCACCCGTGCCCCCGAGGGCCGGTACGGCTCCTGGCAGAGGGCGGCGGTCACGACGGCGCACATCCCCGCAGCCGGACGGAGCTGATGGACAAGGAAACGCTGCCCTGCGACCCGTCGGGCCTCCGCGCATTGCCGGCGGACCGACCCCGGCGGTGTCCCGAGCGCCAGGGCAATGTGCTGGACCGAGAGCCCGGCTTCGTATCGCAGGTACAACAGGAGGCGAAGTCTCGGATGCAACCCCCGTACGACCTCGGCGAGCTGGTCGCCCTCGAGGATTGACATGGCTCGCTCGGCTGCCGACTCTCCGGCCGCCACGACGCCACCGATCAGCGATTCCACGGCCTCGACCGGCGGTTGGCGCTGGTGCTTCCTTGCCAGGTCGATCGCCGAGCGGACCACGCATCGGATCATCCAGCCCTCGACCGCGGCCGGCTCCCGTAGCTGGCCGATTCGCCGCAGCGCCGCCGAGAGCCCCTCGGCGACCGCATCGTCGGCGTCGATCACGCGACCGAACGCGCAGGCCGCCTGATGGGCGCGGGGACGAACCCGGCGATACAACTCGCCTGCCGCCTCCACGTCCCCGGACTGCGCGGCGATCGCGAGTTCGGCCAGAGGCCAGGATCCAACGCGGCGTGTGCGTGAGGGTCGGGCACAGAACCCCTGGGTGGCGGGTTCGCCCCCGCGGGGGCCTGCGATTTCCATCGTCGGTGGCGGGCTGATCGGCATGGCCCCGACCATCCCGGTCGCCCGCTTCGCACGACTGACTCGGTCCTGACAAAGTCCTTGCACGGACTCCGTCGCCCGGACTCCCGGTGGCAACCTCCGGTTCCAACCCCGGTGGACAGGGCGGGCCAGGGGCCTGCCCTACCCACCCGAGGTGGCGTTCGAGCTCAGATGGCGCTCTTCCTCGGGAGGATGAGGATGATGATCAGAGCGATGAGCGAGAACAAGAAGCCCAGAATCGCCCACAGGGTCGGACCGCGCCCCTTGCTGGTAGCGATGTTCCGGCACACGATCGCGCACACGATGGCCACGATCAGTCCGAGGATGCTGGAAAAGGCATTCATCAGTTGTCCCCCTTCGTCACGATTAAGACCGCAGGACAGTAGCCCCCGGCCGATGTCGCGCGTCGGACCAGCGGATCAGGCGTTGGTCTCGTCGGGCGCCACGACGGTCGGATCAGGGAATTCGGCGCCTCGATCATCGTGGTGGATCGTGCTTGGCGCATCGGCGACGTTGCCGTCGACGACGTAGGCGGTCATCGACAACCCGCCATAGGTGTAGCCGTCTACCAGTACTTGGGCGGTGTGCCCCGACGACCCGGCCAACGCCGCGATGTACAACAGGGGGATGAAATGATCGGGCGTCGGCACCGCGGCGCGGAAGTCGGGGTGATCGAGCACCCGCAGCACCGCAGCCGGATCGCCGGTCATGTTGCCTCGGACAGCGTCGTCAAATCGTTGCGCCCAGTCGAAGCCACGCTCAGGCTGGCCCCAGTCCAATCGCCGCAGATTGTGCACGACGTTGCCGCTGCCGACGACGAGCACTCCTTGGCTACGCAACGGCGCCAGGCGGGCGCCGAGATCGAGGTGATACTCCAGCGGCTTCAGTGCGTTGATGGACAGTTGTACGACCGGCACGTCGGCGTCGGGAAGAAGGTGCGTGAGCACCGACCAGGTGCCGTGGTCGAGGCCCCAGCTGTCATGGTCGGAGCCGACCCACAACGGCTTGGCGACCTCGGCGACCGCCTCGGCCAGCTCGGGGTCGCCCGGCGCCGGGTACTCGACCGCGAACAGTTCGGGCGGGAATCCATAGAAGTCGTGGATGGTGTGCGGCCAGGCCATGGCCGTGACCGCAGTCGCTTGGATGAACCAGTGGGCCGAGATGACCAGCACCGCTCGCGGCCGGGGAAACGACGCGCCGAAGGCCCGCCACGCCTCGGTGTACCGGTTGCGTTCGATGGCGTTCATCGGGCTGCCATGTCCGATGAACGCGGCCGGCAACAACGCGCCTTCGTCGGGTCGGACGGCGTGACCGGTGGGGTGACCGGCGGGGTGACTGGCCTCGTCACTGGCGGCGTGACTGGCCTCGTCGCTCACGGTCTCACGCTACGCCAGGGTTTCCGCATCGGGGAATGGGGAACAATTATCTGACATGGTCATGCTCATCGTTGCTGTGTCGCTCGGTTGGATCATGGTTTCTATCGTCGTGGGCTTGGGGCTTGGTGCCATCCTGCATCGCCTCGACACCCCGCAGCATCGCGGCGGCAGTTTCCGGCGTTGGATGGTGGCCTCACCCACGCGCAACAACGGGCGGCCCCTGCTGGTGTTGGCCCGCATCACTAACTCGCCTACGCGACGGGTTCATCGCCCGTAAACGGCGCTCCTACCCCGCGATTAACCCCGCCAGCGCCCGCTCCAGGCTCGACGGGGGGCCGCGGATTAAGGTCAGCCCGTGGTTCCCACGCGCCGTTGGCGGGTGCTGTCCGTGGTCCTGCTGCCGTGGGTCATCGCCGCGTGTTCGAGCACCAAGTCGGGCTCCACTTCCACGACGACGCGGGCGCCGAGCGGCGGCGCTGATACCACCTCGCCCGCTTCGACGGCCGCAGGCACTGCCGGCACCGCCCCGGCGGGTGCCGCGGCTTCCGGGACGACGCGGCCCAAGGTTCTGGTTGCGATCACCACCTCGGGAGCCGTTCAAGCCCTCGATCCGACGACCGGCCGGTCGCTGCGGACGCTGGCCACTGGTGCCATTGGCGAGGAGATCGGGCTTTCGCCCGACGGCCTCAGCGTCTTCTACGAGACCCCCGTGGGCTGCACCCATCAGGTCAACCGCGTACCCACGGCGGGGGGCGCACGGTCCGTGATCGCCTCGGGTGGGCACCCGACGGTGAGTCCTGACGGAACGCTGCTGGCGTACACCCGTCAGCCCGACTTCACGGCCTCGACCTCGACCTCGGCCTGCCAGGCCGCCGACACGTCGGCTGCGGCCTTCTCCGTGGTGGTGCGTGAGCTGGCCACCGGTCGCGAAACGAACTTCCCGCTCCCGCCCGCGGTCGTCGCCGGCGGCCTACCGCTCCCGATTGCCCACCTGTCCTGGGCGGCCGACAATCGGCGCCTGGCGGTGTCGATCGGCGGCGGCCAGGACAACGAGCAGTGGAGCGTGTCGATCATGGACCGGACGCAGGACAAGTACTACGCCAACGCGGCGTCGGTCCCGGTCTCGGGGCCGGAACGCAGCTACTACCGGGAGGCCGCGTTCCTCCCCAGTGGCGATCTGTTCGTGGATCGGGAATGTTGCGCGGGGTACCCGCCTCAGGTCACCTCGAGCGTGCTGGCGACCGTCGATGCGGCGACGGGCGCGACCCACCAGCAGGTCGCGATCGGTGTCACGACCCGCGACCACGCCAGTCTGGACGTCGACGGCACCGGGCACTGGCTGCTGTACCTGTCGGGACCCGACCTCTTGATCTCGAACGACGGCGCCCGACCCACGACCCTGGCCAGCGGGTTCCAGGCCGCGGCCTGGTAGCCGCAGCGCCCCAGCGGCGCGCCCCAGCGGCGTGCCAACGCGCGCTAATACCCGCCAGCGGGCCCGCCCGCCATCTGGCAGATTGGCCCCGTGACCACTTCGGCGTCGTGGGTCGATCGGGACGCCGCCGTGGTGTGGCATGGCTTCACCCAGATGGCGACCTTCGCCGACAACTGCCCGGTCATCGTCGACCGGGCCGAAGGCCACTACCTGATCGACGTGGCCGGGCGGCGGTACCTCGACGCCATCTCGTCGCTCTGGGTCAACACGCTCGGCCACCGCGTCGCCGAGTTGGACCAGGCGATCATCGACCAGCTGGGCCGGGTGGCCCACAGCACCATGCTGGGCAACGGCAACGCCGTGGTGGTCGAGCTGGCCGAGGCGTTGTCTGCCGTGGTGCCCGTCGCCGACCCCCACTTTCTCTTCGCCGCCGACGGTGCCGCCGCGGTCGAGCAGGCCGTGAAGATGGCGTTCCAGTACTGGGTCAACCGGGGGACGCCCCGATCCACCTACCTCGCCTTCGGGCAGGCCTACCACGGCGATACTGTCGGCTCACTCTCGGTCGGCGCCGCTGGATTCGGGACGGACCTCTTCGACCCGCTCCGCTTCCCCGTGCTGCGGGCCCCCGGCTTCACCTCCGACCCCGACCTGGACACCGCCTGCGCCCTGATCGAAGCGCACCAGGGCGAACTGGCGGCGGTCATCGTCGAGCCCCTCGTCCAAGGTGCCGGGGGGATGCAGACGGCGCCCCCGTCGTCGTTTCACCGCCTCGGGGCGGCGTGCCGCGCCAACGACGTGCTGCTCATCGCCGACGAGGTCGCGACCGGCTTCGGTCGGACGGGGTCTCTGTTTGCCTGCGAGCAATGCGACCTGTGGCCGGACCTGCTCTGCCTGGGGAAGGGCATCACCGGGGGTTACCTGCCCATGTCGGCCACCGTCGCCACCGGCCGGGTGTTCGACGCGTTCCTCGGGCCGCCCGAGCGCACCTTCTCCCACGGCCACTCCTACGGCGGAAACGCCTTGGCCGCCGCCGCCGCCCTCCGCCATCTGCAACTACTGGCGGAGTGGAATGTGCTCGACAACGTGGCAGCCCGCGCCGCCCAGCTGGCCGAGCTGCTCGACCGGCAAATCGCGGCTGATCCCGCGGTGGCCGCCATCCGCCAGCGGGGGCTGATGTGCGGGGTCGAGCTGGCAACGCCCGGCGCCGACTCGCGCTGGGGGAGCCGAGTCGCCCAAGCCTGCACCCGGCGGGGCGTGCTCATCCGTCCACTGGGCGACGTGGTCGTGGTCATGCCCCCGTTGACGATTACCGACGACGAGATTCGACTCATCATCGACGTGTTGCACGAGGCGATCGCCGAGGTCAGCCACCGGTGACCTGGCGGGCCTGG
>JAUTXM010000220.1 GCA_030838025.1 Acidimicrobiaceae bacterium | reverse complement strand
CTCCTCGACGGCGTACGCGACCGAGGAAATCCTGACCGTCGGCATCCGATGGTGGACCTGGACGTGGCCGTCATCGCGGTGCCGTACCGAATCCGCTGATCAGGTACTTACTACGACGGCGCGTGGGTTGCGAAATGCCGGACCATGGCACCCTGGCGCGTCATGCCGATCTGCGGTCACCTCAATCGCATACAGGCGGTGCTCCCTTCAGCGCCCGGTTGTGAGGACTGCCTCCGGGCGGGGCGACGCGACTGGATCCACCTTCGCCCGTGCTGGTGCTACGTGGACGAGCTGATGGTCGAACTGGATGGCGGCCCCCCGCCCGGTCGCATCCCGAGTGGCAGTCGCATCCCGAGTGGCATTCGCATCCCGAGTGGCGGCGACGCCCCGGGAGCCCGCGCAACCGCTGCGCAATGGCGGGTCGTACAGTGGAATCATCAATGAACGCCTCCGAGGAATCGGAGAGAGGAGGAGGAAGGCAGATGACCGATGTTCTCGGTTACCACCACCTCAGCTTGAGCGTGACGGACCTCGCCAGGAGTGTCGAGTGGTACCAGCAGGTATTGGGGCTGGACGTCGCCGCCGAGATCCAAGGCGAGGGATTCCGCAGGACGCGTCTGCGGGCCCCAGAGAGCGGCGTCACGCTGACGCTCACCTCCCACGAGCACGAGCTCGGCGGGTCCTTCGACGAGCGCCGCCCAGGGCTGGACCACGTTGCGTTCCAGATCAGAGGGGTAGACGAGATCCACGCGCTTAACGACCGGTTCGCCGAGCTCGGGGTCGTCCATTCGGACATCAAAGAGTCAGCGGCCGGGACAGCCATGATCACCCTTCGCGACCCGGACAACATCCAGGTCGAGGTCGTCGCCGGGCCGCTCGACCCGGCCATCGCCGGCGTCCCTACCGGCGTCTGAGGATCGTCCGCTTCCCCAAGCGTGCTTCTGGTTCTTCCGGTCGTAACGACGGGGCCATTCCTGCGGAGGCCCCGGAAGATCGAGTGGTATGCCATCAGAGTGCTCTCAGACGGACGTCGTCGCTTGAGGAATGTGAGGTACAGCAGGAACGCGGTCGATGTCGTTAGGTGCACCGTTGACTCGCCAGCCGATCCGCCGGTGGCGCCGGGATTCGAACCCGGTACGTGCGGATTAAGTCCGCTTCCGGGGCAGTCCACCCCGTACGCCGGGCCATGAGTGCTGTGCGAGCCGCGGCCGACGAGATGAGGCCCTGATCGCCGACGACCTGTGGCCCTTGCCGACCGACCAGGAGATGCTGTTCATTCGGTACAAGGAGTTGGGAAAAGGCCCCCCGGGTACGGCCCTGACCGCGGCTACGGGCAGGTGGTCAATCGACCCACCTCGGCGGCGGCGCGAAGCAGGGCTTTAGTGTAGTCATGGGTCGGCGAGGTGAATACCTCCGCGGTCCGGCCGCACTCGACCAACCGGCCCCGCTGCATGACCGCGACCTGCTCCGCCACCGCTCCCGCCATGTCCAGGTCGTGGGTTATGACGAGGAAGGCGATGCCATGGCTGTCGCGCAGATCGCGGATCAGCTTGACGATGCTGGCCCGTAGTGTGGCGTCGACCATCGAAGTGGGCTCGTCGGCGACCACGAGGCGGGGACGGCCGACGAGGGCCCGGGCCAGTACCACCCGCTGGCGCTCGCCACCGGACAACTCGTGAGGGAACCGCCTGAGATAGTTGGCGGCGGGCGTCAGCCCCACCTCCTCGAGCGCCTCCGCGACCCTGGGCGAGCGGGCGTCGCCGGCCCGGGCGATCTCAAGCGGCTCGGCCACCGCGGCGCCGATGCGCATGGCGGGGTGCAGCGACTGGTACGGGTCCTGGAGGACGAGGTGCATGCGCCGCCGAAGACGGCGCATCGGCCGCTCGGCCATGCGGGAATACTCGACCCCCTCAAAGAGGGACTCTCCCCGGTCGAGCCGCTCGAGGCGCACTACGACCCGTCCGAGGGTCGACTTGCCGGACCCGCTCTGGCCGACCAAGGCGACGATCTCTCCCTCGCCGACGGCCAGGGAAACGTCGTCGAGCGCCGTCACCCGGCGGCCATGGGAGCCGCCGGCGGTGAACGTCTTGTAGGCGTGGCGCAACTGCAGCACCGCGGCGCTCACGCCGGGATCTCGAGGGGGCAGAGTCGGGTGTTGAGCAGCCGGCGGGTGTAGTCCTGGCTGGGCTCGGCCGCCACCTGGGCTGCCGGACCTCGTTCGACCACTTGGCCGTCGTGGACGATCAGGAGGTCGTCCGCGACCCGCAGCACCATCTGTATGTCATGGCTGATGAGCAACACCGTGAGCCCCAAGCGCTCCTTGAATTGCTGCAGCAGCCGGAGGACGGCCGCTTGGGTCACCACATCGAGCCCGGTCGTCGGCTCGTCGGCGATGAGCAGGTCGGGGCGGTTGACCAGGGCCATGGCGATCACGACCCGCTGGCGCATGCCACCCGACAGTTCGTGGGGATAGGCACCGTGTGCCGGCGGCGGGAGACCCACGTCGGTCAACGTGGCGGTCGCCCGCTGGTTGGCCTCCTGCTTGGAAGCGGTGAGCCCAGCTGCCTCGGCTACCTGACGGTGGATGGTGTAGGCCGGATTCAGCGCGTTCATGGCGGCCTGGGTCACGAGCCCAATTCGGCGTCCCCGGACCTGGGCCGCGACCGACGCGCGCAGCAGATTGCGGCCATCGAAGGTCGCCTCGCCCGTGATGACCGGGTCCCCGGGCAGCAGCCCCAGTAGCGCCATGACCGTTGTGCTCTTGCCCGAGCCGGACTCGCCCACCAGGGCCGTCACGTCACCCCGTGGCACCTCGAAGCTCACGCCCTTGACCACCGGTGGCACCCCTCGCCCGTAGGAGACAACCAGCTCGCGCACCGCGAG
>JAUTXM010000389.1 GCA_030838025.1 Acidimicrobiaceae bacterium | reverse complement strand
ACGAGCTGACCGTCGGGCGGGCCAACGGCTGCGGCGTCGCCATCCCCGACGACACCTTCGTCTCGACGCTGCACGCACGCGTCTTCCGGCGCGACGGCGCGTTCTACGTCGAAGACCTCGGCTCGACAAACGGTACCTTCATCAACGACCGCCAGGTGACCGGCACCGTGCCCCTCCAGCGAGGTGACCGACTGCAGATCGGCAAGACGGTCCTGGAGCTGGCCCGATGACCAAGTTGCGGGCCGGCTCGGCCACCGACGTCGGGCGCGTTCGCGCCACCAACCAGGACCAGATGCTGGTCACCGCCGAGTTGTTCGCGGTCGCCGATGGCATGGGTGGCCACGCCGCGGGCGAGGTGGCCTCGCTCACCGCCGTGGAAGCCCTGAAGGCGACGTTCCAGCGCAAGGGGGGCACCGAGGGGCTGGTCGAGGCCGCCCACCAGGCCAACCGTTCGATCTGGGAGCGGGGGCAGGGCGACCCCGAGCTCCACGGCATGGGCACCACCCTGGTCGCCGTCGCCCTGGTCAACGAGGACAACGAGGACCGCCTCGCCATCATCAACGTCGGCGACTCCCGCGTCTACCTCCTGCGCCAAGGCGAGCTGGAGCAGCTCACCACCGACCACAGCCTGGTCCAGGAGCTGGTGGACGACGGCCAGCTCTCGGAAATCGAGGCCACGGTCCATCCGCAGCGCCACGTCCTCACCCGGGCGCTCGGCGTCGACTCGGTGGTCAATGTCGACGTGCTCCAGCTCCTGCCCCTGAAGGGTGACCGCCTGATGCTGTGCAGCGACGGCCTGCCCCGGGAACTGAGCGACCTCCAGATGGCCAGCGTCATGCGCCGCCTCGCCGACCCCAACGACGCCGCCCGGGAACTCGTGTCGGCGGCGATGAACCGGGGCGGGAACGACAACATCACCGTCGTCGTGGTCGACGTGGTGGACGACGACGACCTCTCCTTGACCGCCTCGATGGCGCTCGAATCCGACCCCGGTATCCAGATCCCGAGCCCCATTCCCGTCGTGGAAACAGAAGTTGGGGAAAGCGCCGCCGGTCGCGGCTCAAAAGGGGGTGGGCGCTTCCACCGCGCGGCGCGCCCGGCCCTGCCCGTGGCGCCCACACGCCGGGCAATCACCTTGCGGGTCGTCGGCTTCCTCGTCCTTCTCGTCGCCCTGGTTGCCGGAGCCGGTGTCGCGGTCGCCTGGTATGCCCGGGGCAGCTACTTCGTCGGGCTGAACAGCGACGAGCTCACCATCTACAAGGGTCGCCCGGGGGGGTTGCTGTGGTTCGAGCCGACCGTCGTACAGAAGACGGCCGTGCGGACCAGCGACGTCCTCCCCTCACGGCTGACCGACCTGCGAGCGGGAAAGGAAGAACCGTCGCTCAGCCAGGCCCGGGACTACGTGGCACGCCTGCGGGCCGAGAAGGCCCAGCTGGCCGAGGCAGCCACGGGCACGACCACGACCACGACGACAACCACCCCGCCGGGGGTCACGACGCTCCCCGCCCCGTGACGCTACGACGACCGGGCCGACGACCGGCCCGAGGAGGTCGACGGTGGCGATAGCTGCCCGCGCCACCTACCGGCTCCCGGCGCGGCGGCGGACCGAGCTGGGGTTGATCGTCTTGGCGGTCATGCTCACCGCCGGGCTGTACACGCTGGCCAGCCTGGGCAAGGCGGGGTCGCTGCCTGCCAACATCGGCCCCTTCCTCGGCATCATCTGCGGTCTGTTACTGCTGGCGCATCTTGGGATGCGCAAGCTGGCGCCCTACGCCGATCCCATCCTCCTTCCGACCGCGGCGCTGCTCAACGGGGTGGGTTATGTCTTCATCGCCCGCCTCGACCGCCACCTGGCCGGCCTGCAGGCGCTATGGACGGCGATCGGCATCGGTGCCTTCTTGGCCACCCTGTTCATCGTTCGCCACGCCCGAGACCTGGAGCGCTACCGCTACCTCTTCGCCCTGCTCGGCATCGGCCTGTTGCTGATGCCCCTGCTGCCCGTCGTCGGGACCAACATCAACGGGGCTCGGCTGTGGATCCGCGTCGGCGGCGTCACCTTCCAGCCGGGCGAGCTGGCCAAGATCGCCCTGGCCATCTTCTTCGCGTCGTACATGGTCGAACGAGGCGAGTTGCTGGCCAAGGGAACCTTGCGCATCGGTCGCTTCATGGTGCTCGACCCCAAATACATCGCGCCGGTCCTCGTTGCCTGGGGCCTGTCGCTCATGATCTTCCTGTTCGAGAACGACCTGGGCTCGTCGTTCCTGTTCTTCGCCCTGTTCATCGGCATGCTCTGGGTCTCGACGGGGCGGGCCTACTACCTCGGCCTTGGTGCGGTGTTGTTCACGCTGGGCGCGGGATTCGCCCTCAAGGTCATCGGCCACGCCCAAAGCCGCATCCATTCCTGGCTCAACCCGTGGCCGCTGTACAACACCCCCGGAGGCGGGTACCAGACGATCCAGGGGTGGTTCGCCATGGCAGCAGGTGGTGTCTTCGGCGACGGGCCCGGCCGCGGGAGTCCGCAGCGAATACCCGCCGCGGCCACCGACTTCATCTTCGCCGCCATCTCCGAGGAGCTCGGTCTGCTGGGC